>CAZVNH010000102.1:0-8342 GCA_964628575.1 uncultured Thermoplasmatales archaeon
GCATTGGTTTTACGGGAAAAAAAACTTTCAATACCAATTTCTTCAATTAAATTTCTATTCAAAGATATTGTAGCTCCACCGATCAATGTACTTAAATTGTTTGGATTTTTTGCCCAAATTAACTTTGTAATATTATAGTAATTAATCCCTGTATCATTGGCATTTATTGTATTGTTTAAGTAATTATTATAGATCAGATTATTATTCGAGTTATTTAAAAATATTCCTTGTTGATTATCTATAATTTTATTTCCTTTAATTATATTTGAGTTAGATTCTATTTTAATCCCATTTGTTGAGTTTGTAATAGTTAATCCTTCAATTGATGTATTATTTTTATTAATGATAATTGTACTATTTCCCCCCGAGCCATCAATAATTGACTCGAGTCCTTCTATTTTTACTCCTTTAATTAAAACTGATTTGTGAACATTTATATTTTCATAATAAATTCGTGGTCGAACAACTATTGTATCTCCATTGTCTGTATCTGCATCATTAATAGCTGATTGAATCGAAGTAAAAATTTCGTTTGTATCTATATTGGTAACGCTTTCTAATCTCTCAATATAAGGATATACTATATAACAGGCATCATAACCAATAGAGCTAACATTATACTCGATTCGCATATAACCATTTTCACCCCAGTTTGGACCCCATGAATTCTTTATAATCCAAACACCATTTGTTCCTTGATTATCATCCCAACCAACAATAGTCACACCATGATTTATGTTGGAACAATTAGGACCATTGAATATACCACCATTATAAGCCTTAAAAGCAGAATTTACACACACAGCAGCACTAACTGGTCCATAGTTAAGTATTGCCTGTTTAATGTTTTCAACTGATGCGACATTACCATAGCCATCAATAGATCCCCAATCTGAGATGAAATAATCATGTATATATGGACAATTACATGGTGCATCATATCCAACATATGGGAAGTATTGTTCAAGGACTGCTCCAGAGTCTCCACACGGATCTGGCGCTGATTTATGATATTCATGTGCCCACCAGCCACCTTCTTCACAATTCCATCCATAAGTATTACAGCTTACAAGCCATTGCTCTGATAAATCAACATCAATTCCATCTTTGAATTTGATGTTACATTCTAAAGGTGCCACTGTTGCAAATGCCCAACAACTTCCACAACTTCCTTGACTTCTTACAGGTGTTGTATAATCAATTCCATTGATATCACGCCAGTCAAATTTATCTGGTAAATCATATCCATTGGAAAAGAAATTATCTTGTGTTTTATTTTGTATATTTTGAGATATATTAAAACCACATAGTTCAGATAAAGATCGATTCGTAGCAGAGTTTTTACCTATATCATAGGTCCAGCCATTTAATATTGCAAGGTTTTGTAGATAATTTATCTCTCCGTCAGATACTTTATTATATGAAAATTCTTTAGTATTAAAAATGGTATTTTTTTCATCTTTAGAATCACATTCACTCTTAATTGTGGTATTAATAGAGACTAAAATCAAGAGTAAAAGGACAAATAGATATCCTAATTTTTTTATATTATGCATATCTTTTTCCTAATCTCAAATTTTTTTTAATATCACAAATGAAAAAATATTTTTTAAATATTTTCATGAAATAATTATTAATGTATTTTTAGAAAAATATTATTAAAGAAAAATTATTTATTAAATTTTCATTCAATTTTTATAGGATATAATATACTACATTAAGATTTATTTCTAATAAAAACCGATTAATTGATTTTTAAAAAAAAGAGAAAATTATATTGGTTTTTCTTTTTTATATAGTTCTTCTAATTTCTTCCATTCAGTAATATCTCTTGAAATTCCCATTGTTCCAATAATGTTTCCATCAATATCAAATCTTGGTATTTTTGTAACTGATACCCATCTCTCTGATCCATTTACATTTGTTAACTTTTCGATTTTATTTATAATAAATTTACCTGTTTTTAAAACCTCTTCATCGTCATCAAATGCTTTCTTTGCTTGCAACTCAGGTAAAAAATCAAAATCTGTTTTTCCTATCATTTCTTCTGGTTTAACATTTGAATGTGCAGCTTTTGCCTTGTTTACTTTTACAAATTTATTTTTATCATCCTTAAAGTATATCGAATCGGGTATGCTATCCATTAATGTCTGAAGCAAGCTATGTTCACGTGATAACCTAATTTCTGCTTGTTTTCTATCGCGTATATCTCTTATTACTAAAACAAAATTATCTATTTCATTATCTTTTTTAACTAAGAAAAATGAACTTAATTCTACGTCGATTATTTTTCCTTCGGAATTTATTAATTCTGTTTCTTGACTTGTAGCGATTTTATTTGATAACAATTCCTGAAATTGACTAACAACAATAGACAATGACTTTGGTGTTACAAGTCCCATACTGAGAAAATTTTTTCCAATCATTTCTCCTTCAGATAGCCCAAAAAAATTTGATGCTTGTGAATTTACATCTATTATTTCTCCTCTAGCGTCTAAAACTAGCATACCATCTGTTGTACATTCAAAGAGTCCTTCATATTTTTCTTCACTTTCTTTTAGTTTTTTTTCTGCTTTTTTACGCTCAGTAATATCCTTAATTACTCCTATTGAACCACTTACTTCTCCTTTTTCATTTTTTAAAACACTTAATGAAATGTCGACATCAATAACATTATTTCCTTTAGAGTACATTTTGGTTTCTAATATATGCTGCATCCCTTTTTCACGTATTTTTTCTCCTCTAATCTTTTTCCACTCATCAGGTGGATAAAGCATTGCAACAGGTTTATTTTTTAACTCATCTTCACCTATTCCTAATAACGTTTCTGTATATTTATTCCAGGAAATAACCTGTTCTCTTTCATCTGTAAACATAATTGCTACAGCTGAATTTTCAAATATTAAACGATATCTTTCTTCTGATTCTTTTAACTGTTTTTCTGCTTTTTTACGCTCTGTTATATCCCAGATAAGTGTTAGCATTACTGGTTTTTTATCAAGTGTAAAAAGCGATGTATCTATTGAAACTGGAAAGATGCTACCATCTTTTCTTTTATTTTCTGTTTCAAAGTTCATACCACCTTTAGATGTAATTTCTTCAATTAATTGAGTCCAATCTGTTGAATTTGTAAATATTGATTTTAAATCCATGGATTTAAAATCTTCCCAACCGTATCCAAAAAGATCGCAGGATTTTAGATTCGATTCAATAATTTTTCCGTCGACACTTGATATAAAAGCAGCAGCGTTTACTGACTCAAAAATAGTTTTATATCGTCCATCATAATTAAAATTATTTTTTTCGTTACTATCTTTTTTTAAAGATTCTTTACTTGATTCATTTAACATAAAGCATCCCATTTATTGATTTAATTAAACTATATTTTTTTAATTAAAATCATTATTTGAATACATTGTCATTATTTAAATTTACTTTATATAAAATAATATTAAGAAAGCTGAGATTACAGTTTAGATAGTTCATTTTTTAATTCAATTATTGCACCAATTGACATTGGATCTATTTTTCTTAAAATACCTAGGTAACAACTTGTAAAATCACCTAAATACATTGCATACATCATTTTTGGAAGTCTTTTTTTTCCTAAAACCTGTATTTCTATATAGTTTGCAGTTAACTCTGAATATAATTTTTTCATAAATTCAAAGCGTTTTGATAGATATACGGTTTCATTATCATGATCTCTAAATAATAAACAAGAAAACAATTTCGATATTTCTGGATTTGAAGACCATCCAACAATATCATTATGATTTGATTCAGATACTTCATCATATCTACAAATTAGCTTACTATTTTCATTAAATTGTGTACACCATCTTTTTGCAATAGGTGTATAAATAGTCCATCCGTAAACCTGTGGAATCGTATTATAAATCTTTTCTGCTAACTGTTTTGCAAGATTTTTATCTTTATTTATTTCTTTTTTATTGTTATTTCTCAATTCTTTTGTAATTGCTATTGTTTCATTGATTTCATTTTCCATATCATATCTAAAAATTCCTGTTTTTAAAAGGGCATATAAGGAAGAAAACAATAAATATCCAGTTGCTGCTCTCGGTTGAACACCCGTAGGAATCATTATGTGCGATAAATTTCTTTTTTCACTATACTCTTTTAATTTACCACCTGATGATAAACTAATTATTTTACAATGTTTTTGATAGGCATGTTTAAATGTACTGAGTGTTTCTTCGGTATTTCCAGAATAACTTTGAGATAAAACAAGTGTATTTTTATTAGCCCATTTTGGTAAATCATATTGACGTGATACAAAAATCGGTATATCAATTCTATCTCTGAATAATTTTTGAATAATATCTCCAGTTATTGCTGAAGCACCCATTCCACTAATAATGATATTATCAATTTTATAAAAACTCTCGAGTGAGGAATTTTCAACAATTTCTTTTGATTTAACTATCTGATCAGGAAAACCTGCTATATCACTAAGCATATCTGATTTATCGATATTTTTTATCTGTTTTAAATCATCTAACATAATAGTTCAACCATCATAATTATAATTATTTAGAATATTGCTGTAAACGCAATTTACTTTATAGATATTTTCATTTAAAGATGAAAATACTTAAATTCACAACTTTTCATTCACTTTATTATATGATTATTACAAAGCAAAAAGATTTAGATTATATTCTACAGAAAATAAAAGATGAACCAGTTTTTATAATAGGTTGCAGTGAATGTGCAACTCTTTGTCATACTGGTGGAGAAAAAGAAGTATTAGACATGAAAGATACTCTTGAAAATAAAAATATTCAAGTGACTGGGTGGGTTATACTAGATCCAGCTTGTCATCTATTAAACGATAAACGTTTATTAAGAAAATATTATGAGGAAATAGAAATAGCAAAAAAAATATTAGTCCTTGCATGTGGAAATGGTGTTCAAACTGTTTCTGAATTATTAAATAAAAAAGAAGTAATTCCTGCTACAGACACTCTATTTTTAGGTGAAATCAAACGATTAAATGATTTTGTAAAAAATTGTAATCTTTGTGGAGATTGTCTACAAGATGTATTCGGAGGTTTATGCCCAATATCACGATGTCCAAAATCTATGTTAAATGGGCCATGTGGCGGTGTAATTGATGGAAAATGCGAAGTAGACAAAGAATTGGATTGCATATGGTTTTTAATTTTAGAAAAATTAAAAGAAAGAGGAGAACTAAACAGATTAAAAGTTATTGTACCACCAAAAAAATGGTCAAAATCAGGTGCGATGAGGAGGGAAATTTAAAATGAGTTCTCAAAGTAATCTAGAACGTGTTCTTTCTGAAAAAAAATTTGCAATTACCGCTGAAATTGGCCCTCCAAAAGGTGCTGATTCAGAAAAAATCAAGAGAAAAGCAGAGATTCTAAAGGGCTATGCAGATGCATTTAATATAACAGATAATCAAACTGCTGTTGTAAGACTATCTAGTACAGCTGGCTCTGTTATATTGATAAATGAAGGATTAGAACCAATAATGCAGATTAGTTGTAGGGACAGAAATAGAATTGCTCTTCAAAGTGATATTCTTGGTGGTGCATCTGTAGGTATAAAAAATATTCTTTTTATTACAGGTGATCATCAATCTTTTGGTAATCATCCAGATGCAAAAGGTGTTTTTGATTTAGATTCTATTCAACTAATACAAGTTGCTAAAAATATGAGAGATGAAGGAATTTTTGAAAGTAATGACAAGATTCTTTCCAAAAATCCTGATATTTTCATTGGTGCGGCAGCAAATCCATTTGCAGATCCATTAGATTATAGAGTTGATCGTCTTGAAAAAAAGATAATTGCAGGTGCTGATTTTATTCAAACTCAAAGTATTTTTAATCTCGAACGTTTCAATATGTGGATGGATGAAATTAGATCAAGAGGCCTTGATAAAAAGATTCATATTCTTGCTGGAGTAACACCCCTTAAGTCTCTTAGGATGCCTGAAAGGATGAAGTTTCATGTACCAGGTGTCGACATTCCAGATAACTATTATGAACGTATGAAGAATACTGAAGATGAGAAACAAGTTGGTTATAGTATAGCTCTTGAACTCATTAATGATATAAAAAAAATTAATGGCATCCATGGTATACATATAACTGCTCTTTTTTGGGAAGATATAACTCCAAATTTAGTTAAAGAATCAGGTCTTTTTCCAAGACCTTAATATTATTTTTTCTTTTTTTAAATATATTTAGTTTTAGTTTACCTTCTTTCTGACATTTTGTCGTTTTGATATTTTAACGCCAAATCTTTTTATATTGTTTCTTGGGAACAGTATACATGGTACATATTATCACGATATATAGTGACAATATGGAAATGTCTGTAAGAAGGTGAATGGAAATGAAAGTAAATAAAAGATGGATATTACTTGCTGTTCTTTTTTTAAGTTTAAATATGATTGTTGCAACTCAATATGCTGTAACAAAAATTGGATATGAATATTATATATTACATCCAAGTAATTCAAATATAAGATATATTGGGTCTGATAATTCATCAGATGGTATAAGAATTCTAAGAGTTATTGATAGTAATGTTACTAGAGTTGGTGTCAAATTAAGATTTGGAGAAAGATTCGCAATTAATCAAGTAACATATTTCACAGCTGCTTTTGGAATAGTTAATGAAGAAAATTTCACAGTAAATATTACTCATATAAATGTTTCATCTGAAGATGCAACATATCTAAAGATATGGTTACATGGTGACAGAGATACAAATGCAAATGATACTATGTTTGATCCAAGTTCCGTTCTCATGTGGGATAATGATACAATGGTAAATGAAAGCAATACTACAGCTTGGACTCTTGCAGCAGGAAATGAAGATCCAGATAATATGTGCTATAACACAACTGATCCAACAAACTGTACTATATCCACGGATTGGGATGAAACAGCACATGTTAGATATTCGCTTGATAATAATAACGCAGCTAGCAATTATTCAGACTTTGTATGGGTGCAAGTGGCAATAGATATTCCTGAAGTTGCTGATAGTATAGGTCTTCATTCAGGTACAATTTGGATTCATTTTGAATCAGATTCATTAGTATGAGGAGAAACTATTCTCCTCCTCTCCCTATTCATAAAACAGTAAACTATGTATATTCTATTCTTATTGCGGTTTTTACATAATCAGGGGGTTTTTATTATACCTAATAAAAAAATGAAAAAAATTCTAGTTACTGGTTCTGTTGGTCAAATTGGATCTGAGTTGACCATGTCTCTTCGTGATAAATTTGGAAATGACAATGTAGTTGCATGTGGTAGAAAAACAAAACCTAGTAAAAAATTATTTGAGTCTGGTCCGTTTGAATTTCTTGATATAACAGATAGAAAAACAGTTGAAAAAGTTGTAAAAAAATATGATATTGATACAATATATAACATGGCTGCAATCTTGTCAGCAGCAGGTGAAGAAAAACCTCTTTTATGTTGGAATGTAAATATAAACGGTATGTATAATATTCTTGAAATAGCTCGAGAATATAATATGGTTAGAGTTTTTGTACCAAGTTCTATTGCAGCATTTGGCCCAGAAACACCAAGAATTGATACACCTCAAGAAACAGTTCTAAAACCTAAAACCATGTATGGAGTTACAAAAGTTGCAGGTGAACTACTTGGTGATTATTATTTCAAACGATTTAATCTTGATGTTAGAGGCGTTCGTTATCCTGGAATAATAAGTAGTGAAACTCCTCCTGGTGGAGGAACTACTGATTATGCTGTTGAAATTTTTTATGAGGCAATAAAAAATAAAAAATATACATGTTTTGTAAATAAAGATACAGTACTTCCTATGATGTATATGCCCGATTGTATAAAAGGAACAATTGATTTAATGGATGCAGATATATCTAAACTTAAACATCATTGTGATTTCAATCTGGCATCTATGAGTTTTTCAGCTGAAGAACTTGCAAATGAAATCAAAAAACATATAACCGGATTTAAATGTGATTATAAACCTGATTTTCGTCAAGCAATAGCAGATTCATGGCCTCAATCAATTGATGATAGTTCTGCAAGGAACGAATGGAATTGGAATCCATCTTTCAATCTTACTTCTATGACAAAAGATATGATAGAAAAACTTAGTAAACGTTTTGAAGATGGCAATCTATAAAAAAATAAGAAATTGGTAGATTTTTCTACCACCAGTTATTCTTCCAGTTTTCGTTCCACCAAGATTTAATCGGAATAAATGCAGAAGTCTGCCATTTTTCTGTTTTAATCTCATTTAGATGATTCCATACTTCATCCCAATTTTGTCCTTCAATCCATGCCATATAATCC
>CAZVNH010000103.1:0-8308 GCA_964628575.1 uncultured Thermoplasmatales archaeon
TTGTAAATTAGATAATTATTAAGGGGATAAAGATATGAGTATAGATTTCAATGCTGATGAGGTTTTTGAGATAGCTGAACAAATTGAAAGAAATGGGGCAAAATTTTATAGAACAGCTGCTGAAAACATCACTGAAGAAAAAAACAAAAAACTTCTATTGGATTTAGCACAAATGGAAGATGAACATGAACAAACATTTAAAAAGTTAAGAAGTGAGCTAAGTCAGGATGAAAAAGTTGTTACAACCTTTGATCCTGATGGAGAAGCAGAAGGCTATCTACGTTCACTTGCAGATACACGTGTTTTTTATGAAAAACAAATTGATATCACATCATTTAAAGAAATACTTAAAAGTGCAATTACTGCTGAAAAAGATTCTATTGTATTTTATTTAGGAATGAAAGATGTTGTACCAACCCATTTAGGGAAAGATAAATTAGATGGCATTATTAAAGAAGAAATGAGTCATATCAGACTTTTAAGTAAAGAATTACTTGAAGTATAATTTAAAGTATTAATATTAATTTAGATAAAAATCAAAATCTAAATTTTCATACTCATGAATAAATATATTATAAAAAAAAAGGATTTGGGAATACTTCTAGATAGATTTCGAAAATTTTATAAAGTATATGGTCCAATAAAACCTGGTTTTGATTCAATATTTGATGAAATAAAAACTATAGATGATTTGTATTTAGATTATAAATCCACTGTTTTACCACCAAAGAAATTCTTACACCCACCAAAAGAAACTATGTTTACATTTGAAAGAAAAAATAATAAAACAATGATAGATGAAAATAAAAATGATGAAAAAATTTTATTATTTGGAGTGCATCCTTGTGATGTTAATGCTATTTTAAAACTTGATAAATTTTTCTTAGAGAATCTAAAAGATGTATATTATCAAAATAGGAGAAAAAAAACAATAATTGTTGCTCTTAATTGTGTTGAACCAGGTGAAAATTCCTTTTGTAAATCAATGGAATCAGGGCCTATAATTGAAAAAGGTTACGATATCCTCCTTACTGATATCGGTGAAAAATATTTAATTGAAATAGGATCAAAAATTGGTAACAAACTCATTAAAGGATTAAACCTACCAATTGCATCGAACAAAGATTTGAAAAACAAAGAAAAAAGATGTAAAATAACTGAAAAGAAAGTAAAAAAGATCATAGATTCAAATTGGCTTCCAAAACTTGCAGAAGAAAATCTTGATCATGAAATCTGGATTGATCTTAGTGAACGTGGTGGTGTTGCCGGTTCATTTCCATGTTTATCATGTGGTTCTTGTAGTCTTGTATGTCCAACTTGTTATTGTTATGATGTTTATGATATTCTTGAGCTATCTTTAAAAAAAGGAAAAAGAATTCGTGAACTTGATTCTTGTCAATTATTAGAATATGGAGAAGTTGCACTTGATGGAAATTTTAGGAAAGAACGAAAAGATAGAATCAGACATTGGATGTTTTGTAAGTTTGGCGCAGCTGCAGGTGATAAGAAATCTAATTGTGTTGGTTGTGGAAGATGTATTCGAGTTTGTCCTTCAAAAATTGATATCACTCAAGTTGCAAAAGCTTTAGGAGGTATAAAAAAGTGAAAAATGAGTATATCCCTATTCCTGCAGAAATTATTGAAATTAAAAAAGAAACATCCAATACATCTACATTAACTTTAAAATATACCAATAATAAATCTGATAAAAAAATCCTATGGGTTCCAGGTCAGTTTATGATGGTAAATATTTTCGCTGCTGGGGAAGCAGCTATTTCAATTTCAAATATAAATGATGAATTAATTAATATGACTATAAGAAATGTTGGAAGTGTAACAAACTCTATTCTTTCTCTGAAAAAAGGTAACACTCTTGGTATACGAGGACCTTTTGGTAAAGGCTGGCCGCTACAAAAAGCAAAAGGAAAAGATATTTTGATTATTGGCGGTGGAATGGGAATAGTACCATTAAAAGGAGTAATAAATTATATTTTAAATAATAGAAAAGATTTCGGTCATCTTGAAATTATATATGGGGCAAAAACTCCACAAGAGATGGTATTCAAATATGACTTTGAAAAATGGAGAAAAATAAAGAACAGCAATCTTCATTTTACAGCAGATGAGGTTACTGGTGAAACACCATTTGAGTGTAAAATCGGTTTAGTAACATCTTGTTTTCCAAATATGAAGACACATCATCGGAATGCATTAGTATTTGTCTGTGGACCTGAGATAATGATGCGATTTACTGCAAAATGTCTTGAAACAATTGGTTTTGCAGATAAACAAATTTATCTTTCTCTTGAAAGACGTATGAAGTGTGGCATTGGTAAATGTGGGCACTGTCAAATTGGAAAAAAATATGTATGCAAGGATGGTCCTGTTTTTAATTATGACAATATAAAACCTTTCATTCGTCCATTATGAGGTGAAATTAAAAGTATGTCTAAAAAACCAAAAATCGGTATATACAAATTAACTGGATGTGCAGGATGTCAAATGGAAATTTTTCATATGGAGGATGAATTTTTAGATTTATTAAAACTTTTTAATATAAGTTACTGGAAAATGGCAAAAAGAGATAACGATGAAGAAAATATTGATATAGCACTCATTGAAGGAGGAATCTCAACTCCCAGGGAAATTCAAGAAATTAAATGTATTAGAAAAAAATCAAAATTTTTAGTCGCCTTTGGTGATTGTGCAATTAGTGGATGTATTCCTTCAATTCGTAATTGGATACCTCAGATGGAAAGTGAAGAAGTAGTATATCCTGATCCAACTAGCATATGCTCAACAAAGCTCCATGGGATCGGTGAATATGTTAAAATTGATGCAATGCTTAAAGGCTGTCCTCCAAATCGAGAAAATATTATCGAATTATTAAAATCTGCAATTTTAAAGATTAAACCAAGATTAAGAAAACATCCGGTTTGTATTGAATGTAAATTAAATGAAAATCCCTGTTTAATAACAAGTAATAAACTTCCATGTATGGGTCCTGTTATCTCAGGAGGTTGCGGTGCGATTTGCCCAACTCTTGGTCGTGTATGCGAAGGGTGTTTTGGACCAATGAGTGATCCTAATGCTGCTGCACTTGCAGATATTTTTAAAGATCTTGGATTAAATGAAGAAGATATAAAACGAAAGTTTAGAAAATACTCTGGGATGAGCGCAGAATTTAGGTTGGAGGCTGGTCATTAAATGGCTGAGAAGATAATCGATGTCGATTATATAGCAAGAGTAGAAGGACAAGGTGCAATCAATTTAAAAATTACTAAAAATAATAAAATAAAAAATCTTCAGTTTAAAATTTTTGAACCTCCACGTTTTTTTGAATCATTTCTAATTGGACGGAAATATGATGAAATAATGGAATTGACATCAAGAATATGTGGTATTTGCCCTGTTGCTCATCAAATAACCTCATTAAGAGCAGTTGAAAATGCTATTGGAATTACTCCAAGTAATCAGACAAAAGATCTTAGAAAATTAATAGCAATTAGTGCCCATATCCAAAGTAATGTTCTAAGCATGTATTTTTTAAGTTTACCAGATCTCATGGGATATGAAAGTATTATTACTATGAGAAAGGATCATCTCAATATTATAAAAAGAGGATTAAAACTAAAGAAATTAGGTAATGATATTACTCAATTAATTGGAGGACGAGCAGTTCATCCTATTACAATGATAGTTGATGGATTTACTAATATCCCAAATAAAAATCAATTACAAGTAATAAAAAAGAAACTCATTGAAGCAAAAATAGATGCTTTCAAAACAGTAGATTTATTTTCTGAGTTAAAAATTCCCGTTTTTAATAGAAGATGTGAACACATTGCATTATCAAATATAAAACATTATGCAATAAATGAAGGAAAATTCAAATCTACAAATGGACTAAATATTGATGAAATGAATTATCGAAATTATATTTTAGAAAAACAAAAACCATATTCTACTGCCCTTCATAGTTATTTAAAGAATCGTGATTCATTTATGGTAGGCCCTTTACCACGGATTAATATTAATTTAAAGCAGATGTCAGATGATGCAAGAAATGCAGCTAAAGAAAGTGGTGTAAAATTTCCTAATTTTAATCCTTTTGTATCACATCTTGCTAGAGCAATTGAATTAGTACATGATATTGACGAGTCAATTGAAATAATCGATCGGCTAACAGTAAAACAAGAAAAAAGAAAGCATCAATGTAAATCGGGTTTTGGTGCAGCTATAACTGAAGCACCACGTGGTAGTCTTTATCACTCTTATATTCTAAACAATAATGGAATCGTAAAAAAAGCAGATATTGTTCCACCTACAGCTCATAATGCATACAATATTGAGAAAGATATGAATAATTTTGTTCATACAATAATCGATGAATCTATCGATGAAATTACTTTAAAATGCGAAATGCTAATTAGAGCTTATGATCCATGTATCTCTTGCTCGTCTCACTAATAAAATTATCTATTTATCCTCCTAAAGCTTTAATCATAGCCAATATTTGATTGTCTGTAAAGCCTAGATGGCTTATTGCTCCATTGAGACATGCAGCAGAACATGATCCACATCCTTTACAAAGCGCTTCGTTAACCTTTGCAACTTTTACAATATGGCCAAAGCGATTAACTTCCTCAAGCTCAATTGCTTTATATGGACATGCATCAACACAGAATCCACATCCTCGACAGAGAGCTTCATTTACATTTGCTACTGTAGCTTCTATTAGTAATTGTTTTTTAGATAGAATATCACAAGCTCTTGATGCTGCACCGCTTGCCTGAGCAACAGTATCAGGTACATCTTTTGGACTCTGGCAACAACCAGCCAAAAATATTCCATCTGTAAAAGTATCAACTGGTCTTAGTTTTGGATGCGCTTCAAGCAGGAAACCATCTGCACTTTGATTAATATTTAAGATTCGAGCAAGTTCCTTTGAATCCTCACGTGGTATAATACCTGTTGCAAGAACAACTAAATCAGCTTTTATATCTGGATGACCCTTTGCTTTAACAATTGTCTTGCCATCTTTCATTGTAACCTCTATTGGATCATCAAGTTCTCTACGTCTATATGTAACTCCTTCTCCCTGTACACGGTTGTAAAACTCTTCAAAACCTTTACCAAAAGCACGAACATCAGTGTAAAAAACAGTTAGTTTTGAGTCAGGGATTTTTTCTCTAACAAGATGAGCTTGTTTAGCTGTATACATACAGCAAACACGAGAACAATACTCATTTGTCTTTTTATCACGAGAGCCGACACATTGAATAAAAACAACATCCTTTGGCTCTTTATCATTAATTTCAATATGTCCTTCAGTTGGTCCTGATGCTGATACTAGTCGCTCAAACTCTATACCTGTAATAACATTTTTATACTTTCTATAACCATATTCTGGTTTGGCTATAGGATCAAATAAATCAAAACCCGTTGCAACAACAATTGCACCAATATCAAGTTCAACAATTTCTTCTTTATCATTATGATTTATTGCATCTGCTTCACAGGTGCGAACACATTCATAACATTCAGAACAACCTCCACAGTCAAGACATCGTCTTGCCTCCTCAATTGCTTCTTCTTCTGAATAACCTATTTCAACTTCTCTGAAATTTCCTTTTCTTTCGTTAATAGGTAAATATCTCATAGGAACTTTCTTTTTCTTTCGAATACCTTCAATATCAGGTTTTGCAATCTTTGGTTTTTCTTCACGCCCCTCTCTAAGATCCTCGCTATTAATATATCTATCAATAGAAACTGCTGCTTCTTTACCAGCACCAATTGCTTCAATTACTGTTCCAGCACCCCATACTGCATCACCACCGCTAAATACACCCTTAATATTAGTTTCAAGAGTTACAGGATCTGCATGAATAGTACTCCATTTAGTCAACTCTACATCTTCAAATCCATTCCTTGGAAAAGATGCTGGATCAACTTTTTTAGAGCTATAAGGAGTAATCTCTAATTCTACATCTTTAGAAAGAACTTCTGTTTCAACTTCTTGACCAATTGCAAGTATTATACTATCGCAATCAATAGTATACTCAGAACCTGGAATTGGTTTAATCTTTCTTCTTCCACTTTCATCAAGTTCATCAAGGAGTTCCATTCTTATACACTCAATTGATTTAACATGACCATTTCCATTATCATTAACTCTTATTGGAGCAACTAAATATACAAGTCTAACTCCTTCAGCTTCTGTTTCATCAATCTCCCATTCTGGTTCAGCAGGCATCTCCTCACGGGATCGTCGATATAAAATTGCAACATCCTCTGCTCCTAAACGTAATGCAGATCTGGCTGTATCAAGAGCTGCATTACCTCCGCCTATAACCATTACCTTTTTTCCAATCTTAGGTGCTAATTCTTTAAAACCAGAAAGTTTTATTGCTTTTGAAGGACAAACCGATGCACATTTACCACAGCCTTTACATAGATATTTTTTATGTAATTCTGGATGTTTCTTCTTTGGATTAAGTTGATCTTTAACAAGTGTAATTATTCCATAATAACATACCTCAGCACATCTACCACAGCCTATACATAGATCATCATCAATTTCAGCAATAGGAGTTGTAATAATTCTTCCAAGATTTAACTCTTTTAAAAAATCAATTCCTTGAAATACACCTTCAAGATCCTCACCTGGAATATTCATCTTTTTACCATTTTGAGCACCAACTGCCAAAAATACAGCATTAAAACCTCGATGGAACAGATCAGGGATAGTAAAATCTCTTCCAAGCATTGTATTAAGTTGAACTTTAACACCAAGCGCTAGAATATCAGATATTTCCCGTTCAAGAATTTCTTTAGGAAGTCTAAAAGCTGGAATTCCCCATCGCATCATCCCTCCAAGCACTGGAGCTGATTCAAAAACAGTAGTATGATATCCCTTCAATGCAAGATCATGTGCACAAGTAAGACCAGCAGGACCTCCACCAATTATTGCAATTTTTTCAGCACGAGTTTCAATAGGGGGAGTTTCCATAGCAGGAATATTTAATTCAAGATCACCAACAAAACGTTTAAGATGCGCTATCTCAATTGGATCATCAACATCTTTTCGAGTACAAGCATGTTCACATGGTCTGTGACAAATCCTTCCGCAAACAGATGGAAAAGGAAGACGTTCTTTTATAACACGTAATGCTTCATAGAATTTACCACGACCAATAAGTGTAACATAACCAGGTGCACCAACACCCGCTGGACAAGCATCTCTACATGGATGTTTACCACGTTTATCAATAGTTGATTTTAATGGTACAGCTTGTGGAAAAGGCATGTAAATTGCATGTCTCATACTCTGTCCCATATCAAACTCATTTGGCATCTCAACAGGGCAACCATTGAAACATTCACCACAACCAGTACATTTTTCAAGATCAATATAACGCGGTTTTTTTCTTACTTTTACTTTAAAGTTACCAACATAACCATCTATTTCAGCAACTTCTGAATATGTTAAAAGTTCAACATTTGGATGACGAGCAACATCAACCATCTTTGGAGTAAGAATACATGCTGAACAATCAAGAGTTGGAAAAGTTTTATCAAGTTGGGCCATTCGACCACCAACACTTGGTGATTTTTCAACAAGATATGTCTTAAAACCCATATCACCAATGTCTAAAGCTGCCTGAATACCTGCAACTCCGCCACCGATAACCATTGCAGTTGGAGTAACATCAACTGATTTTTGTTCCAAAGGCATTAAAAGAGCAGTACGAAGAACAGCACTTTTAACGAGTTGATAAGCTTTATCTGTTGCTTTTTCTTTGTCTTTATGAACCCATGAACATTGCTCTCGAATGTTAACCATTTCAAGGCAATATTGATTTAAACCAGCTTCTTCTAAAACCTTTCTAAATGTTGGCTCGTGCATACGTGGAGAACAGCTTGCAACAATGATTCGATCGAGTTTTTCTTCCTCAATATCTTTTTTAATTAGATCTTGACCAGGATCAGAACACATATACTTATAAAACCTACTAACAGCAACATTTGGTAATGATTTAACTAAATCAGCAACTTTTTCAACATTAACTGTGGCAGCAATATTTACGCCACATTCACAAATATAAACACCTATTTTCATCGTACTAAACCTCCTATTTGAGCAAGAAGTTGTTTCATATCAAAATGTTTCATTGAAATCGCACCAGTAGGACATGCAGAAGCACAAGAACCACAACCTTTACATAGTACATCATTAACTCTCATGATTTTATCTTTCTCATCAAATTCTAAAGCAGAATATGGGCAAAGATCCTCACATATCTTA
>CAZVNH010000104.1:0-4234 GCA_964628575.1 uncultured Thermoplasmatales archaeon
TCTCGCTTCAGAATACGGTAGACTGTGCTCTCAGAAACATATAGGTCGTTGGAGAGTCGGTGGGGAGGAATCATAGATGTTTATCAATTATGAACATAATAATCACGTTTACAATGTATCAATAGAAAGACGTGATAAATTCTATTTTGTTACATATGATAATACAGAGTATAAAATTGAAGCCGAAGAGATAAAACCAGGACAGCTAAAAATAAAAATTGGAGACAGAATAATCAAATCAATAATAACAGAAGGAGAAGCAGAAAAATTTGTATTTGTTGATGGAGAAGTTTTTAAAGTAAAACCGGTAGAGCTTACAAGTAGTAGGAAAAAGAAGACTAAAGAAGAGGGTGATCTAAGTTCTCCAATATCTGGTAAAATTGTTACTATCAAGGTTAAAGAGGGAGAAAGGGTCAAAAAAGATGATGTTTTAATGGTTATCGAAGCTATGAAAATGGAATATCTTATTCGAGCACCATTTAACGGAAAAATAAAAAATATAAATTTTAAAGAGAAAGATCAAATTGAAATTGGTCAAAATACTGTTGAGATTGAAAAAGAATAATATGAGGGATTTTATGGATATTATCGAAAGTAATATAGATATATCAACAAAGGAATTTAAAGATAATTATAAGCATTATGAATTACTTGTAAAAGATTTAAAAGAACATATTTCTGATGCACAAATGGGGGGCGGAGATGAAAAAATTAAATTACATAAATCAAGAAATAAAATGCTTGCTCGTGAAAGAATAGATGCACTATTAGATCCAGATACTCCTTTCATGGAATTTAATACACTTGCAGCACATGGTATGTATAACGATAAAGCACCATGTGCAGGAATTGTAACAGGAATTGGAATAATCCATGGTAGAGAGGTTGTAATTGTTGCAAATGATGCAACAGTAACTGGTGGAACATACTACCCCATGACTGTAAAGAAACATTTAAGAGCTCAAGAAATTGCTCTTGAAAACAATCTACCATGTATTTATCTTGTTGATAGTGGTGGTGCTTTTTTACCAATGCAGGATGAGGTTTTTCCAGATCGTGAACATTTCGGGAGAATCTTTTATAATCAAGCATATATGTCATCTAAAGGCATTCCACAAATATCTTCAGTAATGGGTTCATGTACTGCTGGAGGTGCCTATGTTCCAGCAATGTCTGATGAAACAGTTATTGTTAAAGAAACAGGTACTATTTTTCTTGGTGGACCTCCATTAGTAAAAGCTGCCACTGGAGAAGAGGTTAGTGCAGAAGATCTTGGTGGTGCTGATGTTCATTGTCGAAAAAGTGGTGTGTCTGATCACTATGCCCATGATGATTCAGAAGCCATTCAAATAACAAGAAACATTGTTGAAAATCTAAATCGCCCTGAAAAAACACATCTTGATATTAAAAAACCTGAAGAACCAGCCTATGATATTAAAGAAATCTATGGAATACTTCCAAAAGACTCAAGAAAACCATTTGATGTAAAAGAGATAATTGCAAGAATTGTAGATGGTTCAAAATTTCATGAATTTAAAGCATTATACGGTACAACAATTGTATGTGGATATGCAAGAATAATGGGATATCCAGTTGGAATATTAGCAAATAATGGTGTATTATTCTCAGAGTCAGCAATAAAAGGTACTCATTTTATTGAAATGTGTTGTCAACGAAAAATTCCTCTTGTTTTTTTACAAAATATCACTGGATTTATGGTTGGTAGTAAATATGAAGCTGGAGGTATCGCAAAAGATGGTGCAAAAATGGTTAGTGCAGTTACAACAGCAAATGTACCAAAGTTTACAGTTTTAATTGGCGGTTCTTTTGGTGCAGGTAACTATGGTATGTGTGGTAGAGCCTATCAACCGAGACAGCTTTGGATGTGGCCTAATTCCAGAATAAGTGTTATGGGTGGAGAACAAGCAGCTAATGTTTTATTAACTGTAAAGCGTGACCAACTATGGCGTATAGGTAAAGAATTATCAAAAAAAGAAGAAAAAGCAATTACCGAACCAATTCTTAAAAAATATGAAACAGAAGGAAACCCATATTATAGTACCGCAAGAATTTGGGATGACGGAATTATTGATCCTATTGATACAAGAACTGTTCTTGGATTAGGTATCTCTGCATCACTTAATGCTCCTATTCCTGACTGGAGACCTGGAGTATTTAGAATGTAAAATAAAAGATTTTAATTAACAATTAATCTCTGCAAAGCCTTGTAACCAGTAACTGCATCATTTTCTAAAACGATAAATGTAATTTCTAAATCTATTGAAATAATCTCAATTATGTTTATACTTTCCCAGGCAAAATTACGAACAATTTGAAAGAGAACTCCTGGAGTATTGACCAATCCTTTGTCTATTGAGAATGATAGAGCTACAAGATTTTCTTCGACATTTATAATTTTTTCAGTTTGTAAAAACATACAAATATGTTCTTTATATCTTTCATTAGTTATTATGCTAACTGTATTTCTTCCATAAATAATATGGAGTATGTCTCCTTTTTCAAATTGTATTACATCATAGATTCTTTTTAATTTATCAAAGAGACAAGGTGTTTTTAATACGTCAATATCTATTATATTTGTCTTTAGGTTAACTTCTGAATTATTTGTATTAAATTTGATATCTTTAAATCTAACATTTAATTTTTCAGCATATCTTCTTAGGGCAGCGACAATTGCATAATGAGCAACTTCTTTTCTGAGTTCTTTTTCGATTTCAGGTTTTAATTTTTTTGCAACAGAACCATATGATGCAATTCCTTTACCAATTGCTTCTTGAAGATAGATTTTTTCATCCACGAGTTTATTTACAATATGGCTTATAGTAACCATTTTAATCCTCCGGCAAATTAATATAAACTTTTTAATATATAAATATTATTATTTAATTTGGTATCATAATTAAATAGAATTGTTATAATTTATAACAAATAATTATATTTTATTAGAAAATGAAATTAAAGAGATATATTAAAAATTGTAATATTTTTATAAAAGATACAAGAATAAAAAAAATTATTTAAAAGGATAACAAATATCAAAAAACAGCTAGGAAGGGCTGGAGATAATGAAGGATAAAATCCTTGAAGAAGTAATAGATTGGTGTGAAAATACAGAAGGAAAACCTGATATATACATGGAAGATTTTATTGAAATTGTAATCGATAAAACAGCCAGAGCTATTTTTGATGAAATAAAAGAAGAATTAAAAAATGAATTTGATCATGGAAATTTAAAACATTCATTCATTATTTCAGATGATTATTATTTGTATTTAAAAATCAAGGAAATAAAAAATAAATTAATAAAATCATCAAAAGATGAGGATTACATAGAAAAAGAGGAAGATTATAAGAATAAAGAGAAAATTGAATAGAAAAAATTACGATTTTCTAAGCTCTCTTCTTAATATTTTACCAGATATTGTCTTTGGAAGCTCTTCAACATATTCAATAATTCTAGGATATTTATAAGGAGCTGTAACCTTTTTTACATGTTCTTGAAGTTCTTTTGTAAGTGTTTTTGAAGGTTTATATCCCTTAGCTAGAACAACAACTGCTTTTACAACTATTCCTCTGATACCTTCTGGATCTGGTGAACCAACAACAGCGCATTCTGCTACAGCATCATGTTCCATTAACGCAGATTCAACTTCAAAAGGACCAATACGATAACCTGAAGATTTAATAACATCATCATCTCTTCCAACAAACCAAAAATATCCATCTTTATCTTTATATCCCCGATCACCAGTAAAATAGTAATCACCACGAAATGATTTTTTCATAATTTCCTCATCTTTCCAATATTCTTTGAAAAGACCAGGCGGTCGCTCATCTCCTAAGTATAATGCAATATTTCCTTCTTCATCAGGATCCATTTCATTCCCATCATCATCAATAATTCTTACGTCATGACCAGGTGTTGGTTTTCCAACAGAACCATATTTTATCGGCATAAAAGGGTAGTTTGATAGAACACATACTGTCTCAGTTTGACCATAGAAATCATATATTTCAAGACCAAATGCATCTCTCCATACACGAATAACCTCAGGATTAAGTGGTTCACCTGCACTCATTGAGTGGCGTAATTTTAGATTATATTTCGAAAGATCCATCTGTATAAGTAGTCTATAAACAGTAGGGGGAGCACAGAAAGAGGTTACACCATATCTTTCCATTTCGCGAAGTAAGCCATCAGGATCAAAACGAC
>CAZVNH010000104.1:4244-8272 GCA_964628575.1 uncultured Thermoplasmatales archaeon
CCAGGAGTTTCCCATTGAATAACTGCTGCACCAACTATCATCTGACCAAAAAGCTTCCCCCAAGCAGCTTTTGCCCATCCAGTTTCAGATATTGTCCAATGCAAATCTTGTTTTGTAAGAGCTTGAGCAAATTTAGCAGTTACTTCATGACCAAGAGGATAGCTATGAGTATGTAATACCATCTTTGGATGTCCAGTGGTTCCAGAGGTAAAATAGATTAACATTGGATCAGTAGATCTTGTTTTTCCAATATCCTCTTGTGAAAGTTCATAAGATGATTTATCCATTTCCTCGAGATAATTTAACCAACCTTTCCGTTTTCCATCTACAAGCATAAGATGTTTAAGTGTTGAACATTTTTTCTTAATATTATCAACCATATCAGCATGATCTAAATCTGTAAAAACCATACATGCTTCAGCCCGTTCAATTCTATATTCAATGTCTTTTGAAGTCAAAAGAACAGTTCCAGGCATTGGAACTATACCTAATTTAAACATTCCAATTAGTCCAATATACCATTCTGGTATACTTTGTAAAATTACAAGTACACGATCCCCTTTGTTAATACCAAGTCTTCTTAGAGCATTAGCAAAACGGTTAGATTCAACTGATAAATCACGAAATGTATGATAACGATCCCTTTTACCTGTTTGATCAATAGAAATTAAAGCAAGTTTTGTTCTATCTTCAGCCCATTTATCACAAACATCAAAACCAAAATTATAGTATTCAGGTACATGCCATTCAAAATTTTTATAAAGTATTTCATATCCATCTTTTTGGATAGTTGATGTTTTATCACTCATACTAAAATCTCCCCATTTAATCTTTAGAGACCCAATTGTCTTGCAATTACCATTCTTTGAACTTCTGATGTTCCCTCACCAATTGTGCAAAGTTTTATATCTCTGAAATATCTTTCAGCAGGATATTCTCTTGTATAACCATACCCTCCAAGAATTTGAATCGCATTGTTTGTTGCTCTCATAGCAATTTCAGATGCAAAAAGCTTCGCCATAGAGGCTTCTTTTGTAAATCGAATATTTTGATCCTCCATAAATGCTGCTCGGTGAACAAGTAATCTTGCTGCTTCAATTTCAGTTGCCATATCAGCAAGTTTCCATCGGATTGCTTGAAATTTACCAATCGGCCTTCCAAATTGTTGTCTTTGTTTTGCATACTCAAGACTATCTTCAAATGCAGCTTGTGCAATTCCTACACTCATAGCACCTACTGCTGTTCTTCCTCGGTCAAGAATATTCATCGCTCCAATAAATCCAAAATTTTCCTTACCAAGGAGATTATCTTTAGGAACGTGGCAATCTTCAAAAAACAGTTGAGCAGTACGGCTACCTCTTAAACCTAATTTATCTTCAAGCTGACCTACCTTAAAACCAGGTGTACCCTTTTCTACAATAAAAGCACTTATACCTTTAGCTCCTTTACTTTTATCAGTCATAGCCATAACAGTACAAACATCAGCAATATCACCTGTTGTTATAAACTGCTTTGCACCATTAATTATCCACTCATCATTTTTTAGAACAGCTGTTGTTTGAGTAGATGCTGCATCTGAACCAGCATTTGGTTCTGTAAGAGCCCATGCTGCAAAACCTCCTCCACTACATAATTTCGGAAGATATTTTTTACGTTGGTCTTCTGTTCCATGTTCATATATATGGCCAACACCAAGTGAGTTATGAGCTTCAACTGTAAGTCCAGTTGATCCACATATTCGAGAGATTTCCTCAAGTGCAATCATATAGGAAACACGATCAATACCTGCTCCACCATATTCTTGAGGAACAGTCATACCCATCAGACCCATTTGACCCATTTTTTTATAAAGATCATCTGGAAAATATTCTTCTTTATCAATCTTATTGGCAATAGGTTTTAACTCTCTTTCACAAAATTCTCTTATTGTTTTTTGAAATAATTTTTGTTCTTCTGATAAATTAAAATCCAAAGTTGACCACCAACTCCGTGATAATCTTAAGGTATAAAATATTTAGCTAAAATAATACGACTTAAGTCGATATTAATTAAAATATGTAGTTAAAAAAGAATCCGAGTATTAAAATTTGAGGTACTGTAATTATAGGTATCCACAGTGCTGCTTTTTTTCCAATGTTATGCCATATAAGTCCAAGTTCTGTATAGTCAGTTGCTACACCTGAGAGTAGAAATATAAAACTGTTTCCTAATGCTCCTGTTTTGTTGAATATTTCAAATGCAAGAGGACTACTTCCCTCACTACATACTTCTATTATTGTTGCAAATATCAAGGTTGTAAATAGTCCTAATAATGATGGACCCATATAAGTTACAAACAGATGTGTTGGTATATATGCATTTGCAAGAGCCGCAAAAGTCATTCCAATGATAATCCACCACATTATCATTTTTGTAAGTGTCCATGAACCAAGGATTGTACCTTTAAATGACTTTGATAAGTTGTTTCTTGTAAATTTGTAATTTTTAATTCTTTTTTTAATGTCATCTCTAATTGAAAAATCTATGTGGACTGGTTTATCCTCCCCATTCAGACATTTATCACATTCCACCCATCCTCTTTTTTCAAGTTTAAGAAAGATCAAACCCGTTATAAAGGCAATTATTAAAGCAGATATTATTATTAGAAGTGCTTTTGTACCAAAGAATCCAAAAAGAAGAATTGTTATTGGAAGATTTGCCCATGGACTTGCTAGCAGAAATGCCACAATTGCAGAGGTACTTGCTCCTTTTCTATAAAGCTCAATTGCAATAGCAAGAATGCCATGGCAACAAGCTGTCATTAAAAACCCAAACAAAATTGAATAAATAATGGTTTTTTTATTATGTCTTGATAGATATTTTTCTACATATTCTTTTGGAATGAAATAATCTATGATCCCTCCTATAAGAAAACCTGCAATTATCGGAATCCACATTATTGATATATAAAACTTAAACGATTCATAAAAAGGATTCAACTCAACAATAAAATAGCTTAAAATAAATAATAGGGTTACAAAAGTTCCAACTATAAATAATCGTTCTTTATACCATTTTGTTGGTTTATGACAGCATGATCCACAACTCATTTTTTGATTATGTTGTTTTTTTTCATTTCTCATTTATTTTTTTTCCTCACTCATTTACGTGTTCGTATGCCATTTTTAATAACTGTTCAACATGATCATCATCAAGTGAGTAGAATACTGATTTTCCTTGTTTTCTATATTTTACAAGTTTTTTTTCTCTTAGTACTCTCAATTGATGAGAAACTAAAGATATACTCATCCCTATTACTGCAGATATATCACATACACATAATTCTTCCTTTGATAATGAGTATAGAATTTTTATTCTAGTTTTATCTCCTAATATTTTGAATGTTTCAGATATATCTATGAAAATTTCTTCTTTCATTAGTTGTTTTTTTACTTTATCTACTTTTTTTTTATTAATTATTTTTATTTGACATATATCTTCTTTAGCCATAATTATCAGAAAAACATTTGAACATTTGTTCATATGTTCAATTATATATTTATAATTTTCTATCTCTTTATAAAATAAGTAAAATATAAATAACATCAAATTTATTTATAAATAATGGGGGAAAAGATAAACGATAATACTAATATATATCCTATTAACAGGTCTAATAATATCCTTGATAGCGTTCAGTGGTGCTATAACATTATGTTGTAAATACGAAACATTAACTAATAGTCTCCTAATGCTTGTAGCTTTATCCGCAGGAACTCTTATGGGTGGAGCATTCTTTCATTTATTACCTGAAGCCATAGATGAAGGTCAGGAAACGAACATATTCCCCATTGTATTGATAGGATTTATTACATTTTTCATAATAGAAAAAATATTACATTGGCATCATTGTTATAAAGGAAATCCACATAAACATACATTTCATTATATGAATTTAATAGGAGATTCTGTCCATAATTTTATTGATGGATTAATAATGGCTGTAAGTTTTGTAGTTTCAATTACTTTAGGAATAGCAACAAGTATTG
>CAZVNH010000105.1:0-5456 GCA_964628575.1 uncultured Thermoplasmatales archaeon
ATCTGGGATAACTGCTGCAGTTATTCTTGGAATAGGCAGGGCAATTGGAGAGACTATAGCTGTAAGTATGGTAGCAGGAAGTCCTCCATATGGTTGGGTTCCTGAACCTCTTTTTAATGTATTTGAACCATTAAAACCAATAACTGTTGCCATTGTAAGTGAAGCACCTGAAGTTGGTTGGCAAACTACTCATTATTATGGATTATTTGCACTCGCAGTTATTCTATTAATAATTACATTAATAATTAATTTCAGTGCAATTTTAATATTAGGTAGATTAAAAGAAAAACATACAGCTACAGGTGCAAAAAAACAGAAAAAACCATTCTTTTTAAAGTTTATTTCATTCAAAAAAATTGAAATTATTAAAAGATATATATTCTGGATTTTTATTGCATTATTTTTGTATATTTTATTTATGATGTTTGATTTTTCAACAGCAATATTTTTAATAGCAATTATTGGTATTTTTTATTTTTTAAATAAAAAATTATCAAGAAGAAATATACAAAGAATGTGGTTTACAATTCTAATAAGTTGCATGATAATTGTAGTGATTTTTTTAGGTTTAATTGTTTATTATATATTTAGTAATGGAATTGGTGTTTTAAGTATTGATTTTATTACATCTATGCCTGTTGATTCAGGAGCATCAGGCGGAATTTTACCAGCAATCATTGGAACATTACTATTAGTAGGAGGTGCAATAGCTATTGCACTCCCTTTAGGACTTGGAGCAGCAATCTATTTAGTTGAATACACGAAAGAGGGAAAAATTACTAAAATAATTAGAACAGCTGTTGATCTTTTAAATGGTACTCCATCAATTGTGTTTGGTTTATTTGGATTTGCTTTTTTAGTTTTATATCTTAAATGGGGTTTTTCATTAATAGCCGGTCAAATAACTCTAGCGTTTATGGTTCTTCCCACAATTATCAGAACCTCTGAAGAAGCAATACGAAGTGTACCACAATCAATGAGAGAAGGGAGTTATGCTGTTGGTGCTACAAAATGGCAAACAATTAGAAGAATCGTTCTACCTCCTTCAGCACCAGGTATAATTACTGGTACAATACTTAGTATTGGTCGAGCTGCTGGTGAGACAGCACCAGTTATTCTAACATGTGGTACTTTACTTATGAGAGATGCCCTTCCAGACTCAATTTTTTCTCCGGTAATGTCCCTTACTTATTTAGTATATAATCTAAAAAGGAGTGTACCCGGTACAGATCAAACAACAGCTGGTACTGCTTTAGTATTATTATTACTGATTATGGGGATTTATTTGATTGCAATAGTAATTCGTAATTATTATAATAGAAAAATGAAATGGTGATTGATTTATGACAACAAAAAATGATTATATTATTGAAACCGAAAAACTCAATCTATGGTATGGAAGTAATCAAGCATTAATTGATATTGATATTAAATGTAAAAAAAACAAGGTTACTGCTCTAATTGGACCCTCTGGTTGTGGAAAATCAACCTTAATTCGTTGTTTTAATAGAATGAATGATGTTATAATTGGATGTAAAGTAAAAGGAAAAGTTGTTTTTAATGGGAAAAATATTTACGGATCAGGTGTAGATGTAGATATAATAAGGAAAAATATCGGAATGGTATTTCAAAAACCTAATCCTTTCCCAAAGAGTATTTTTGAAAATATTGCTTATGGTCCAAGAGTACATGGTATAAGAAACAAACAAAAACTTGGTAAAATTGTTGAAAAAACATTAAAAGATGCCGCTCTATGGGAAGAGATAAATGACAGACTAAATCAATCAGCTATGGGAATATCTGGAGGTCAACAACAAAGATTATGTATCGCAAGAGCTCTTGCAGTAGAACCTGATGTTATTTTAATGGATGAGCCATGTAGCGCACTTGATCCTATTGCTACTGCAAAAATCGAGGATTTAATAAATGATTTAAAGAAGAAATATACAGTTGTTATTGTAACTCATAATATGCAACAAGCTGCAAGAGTTAGTGATTATACTGGATTTATGTATCTTGGTAAATTAATTGAATTTGGTGAAACAAAACAAATATTTGAAAATCCAAATGAGGAATTAACTGAAAATTATATAACTGGTAGATTTGGTTAAAACGAGGTAGAAAGAAATGGTTGAAAAATTTCATGAAGAGTTAGAAGAAGTAAAAAAAGATGTTATAAAATTAGGTAATCTTTCAAAAGATATGCTTAATAAATCGGTAATATCATTAAAAGATAGAGATATCGAACTTGCAAAATGGGTTATATCAAAAAAAGCAAAACTTGCTGATATGGATGATAAAATAGAAGAAAAAACATTCAGACTTATAGCGCTTTATCAACCAATGGCAAAAGATATGAGAGAAATTGCCTGTATTCTTAAAATGATTACATATCTGACGCGTATTGGTAGATACGGTAAAGATATTGCTCGTATCGCTGAAGAATTATCAGATAAACCACATACTAAAAAATTAGTTAGTCTTCCATTTATGTCAAATATTGTTAGTGGTATGATTGAAGATGCACTAAAAGCATTCAAGAAATATGATATAAGTAAATTTAAGGATTTTGTAGAACGAGAGCAAAATGTTGATGAATTTAGATATTCAATTTTTAGGGAATGCCTTAGTTATATGATTGAAGATCCTAAAGTCATCAAACGATGTACATACTATATAATGGTCGCTAGATACTTAGAGCGATGTGCCGATCATGCATGTAAAATAGCTGAAAAAATACACTATATGGTAACCGGTGAACGTGTAGAAATAGACTGTCGAGAGGAAACAAGCAAAGCCTGTTTTGTTGGTATGGAAAAAGAAAATGAATAATAAAAAAAAGGTTCTTTTCCTGTGTACAAATAATTCTTGTCGCTCTCAAATGGCTGAGGGACTTCTGAATACAATTTATGGGAACAGATATCAAGCTTTTTCAGCAGGAGTTAATGCAACAAGTGTAAATCCATATGCAGTTGAAGTTATGAAAGAAATTGGAATTGATTTATCAAAGAATAAGTCAAAAAATATTAATGTTTTTTCTAAAGAACAATTTGATTATGTTGTAACTGTATGTAATCATGCAAAAGAGGTATGTCCTTTTTTTCCTGGTAAAAAAATTTTACATAAAAGTTTTAGAGATCCTGCAGAGTTTAAGGGAAGTATTGAAGAACTATTAAAAGAGTTTCGTAGTGTTAGAAATGAAATAAAAAAATGGATTCAAGATACATTTAAGGAATGAAAATGCCTGAGATAATAACAGAAATTTGTGATACTAAACTTCGTGTTTTCAATATTTGTGAATTTATTGGTTCGATGTTTCTAGTAATTGCTGCTATCAGTCCTATTATTCTTTTTGCCGAGGTTTTAAAAGTTCATATTGCATTAGCAGTTATTGCAGATGCAATAGCAGTTGGTTTTGTTCTTTTCGCATTAATTGAAATCTTTGGACCGATATGTACTGCTTATTTCAATCCAGTTGTAAGTTTTTGTATGGCTTTAAATAAAGAAGTATCATGGGCAAAGGCTATACAATATAGTTTCTGGCAGATATCCGGTGGACTTACTGGTATGATACTATCACATTTGATGTTTTATGATAAGATATCAAAACTTATTGTTATTTCAAATATCGAGCGCACAGGTGGCACATATATCGCAGAAGGTCTCGGGACTTTTATTCTTATTCTATGTATCTTATCTCTTTCACATCAGAAATCAGATAAAGTTTCACTTGTTGTTGGTCTATTGGTTGGTGGTATGCTTCTATCAACATCAAGCACTATGTTTGCAAATCCACAGGTAACAATAGCTAGAGTTTTTACATATTCAGATGCAGGAATTCGACCAATTGATGCTATTGTTTTTATAATAATACAATTTATTGCTGGAATCATTGCATTTATTGTTTGGAAATATTGTAAAAAAGGTTGCAAAATTTAAAAAATATTTTTTCAAGTGCGTTAATTTTATTTCAGAAAATATCAAACAGAATTTTATATGTACCCTCTTTTTATGGATTTTTAAATTAATAGATTATATAAAAAAATATACATTCTATTTTTCAATTTAAGCTAAAAACCTTTATATTATTTGCACAACTTTTACTTATTGCAAATATTTTATCATTTACTCTAAAAGTAATACAACCAAAACTTGATATTATTTGTATCAAACTTCCTTCTCGAATACCTCTTGAATCCAAGTCTTCTTTTATTTTCATATCTTGATTTATCGATATAATAATTGCATTCTGTTTACTTTTTAGTTCATCCATCATTATCATTATCTTTCCTTAAAAAAAGAATTAACGGGCAATATATTGTCTGATATCACTTGAACTTAGATATTGATCAGTTAGAAACCGTGCTGTGTTTTTATCAATACCTTGTTTAATGAGCTCTTTTTTAAATATTTTACCTGCTTTTTTTGATTGTCTTTTAAATCTTAGATAAATTCGTCCAAATCTTATTGTTAAAATTGGAATAGAAGGTAATAGTATTCCAAATATCTTTAGTCTATTACCTTTTCTTTCCTTTTTTTCTTTAGTCATTTCTTTTTTACCTCTACATATGATTATGATGATGTTTTCCAGGATTGAAATCTTTAATCATATGTCCAAAGCTCAATGTTGACATATATTGTTTTGTCAAATCAAATGCCTGATCATCATTCATACCTGCTGCTTTAAGTTCTTTATAAAAAATTGCAGCAGCAGATGCATAGTTTTTTGAGCTTTCAGGACTATACAAAAGGTTTCCTAGCTCTTTTAAAAGCCCTGGTACCTTTTCAGATACTACATCAAGTATTTCTTTTATTTTTTTTGCGTCTGGAAAGTTTTCATTATTATTCATCTTTTCATATACCTCCAAATTATTTCTTCAAAACTATGTTAATGTGGTCAGATGGTATATGAATATTGAGCATTTGTGACCAGAATATGGTCACATATATATTTTAAAAGAAAACCTCCCCTAAAAAAACCGAGGATAAGGATGGGATGGAGTAAGAGGGGAGGAATCGAATGATTTAAAATTTTTAGTTATGATTATCTAAATATTTGTTTATTTAAAAAAACATTCCAAAATAAAATATATAGTTTATTTATTGTTATATTGATTATTTTTTAGAATAATTCTACATCTGGCTGTATAACTATAGTAGTTCGTGCATATCTTCTTAGATCTTCAATTCCTTGTAAGCATTCATCCTCTGTATTATATGCTCCGCTATGAACAATAATTCCTCCATTAGGAGCAATTAGATGATAATACCATTGTCCATCTTCTTCGGATTGCCAGTATTCAAATCTTATTGACATTAGATTTAGATTTAACGATTCAGTTATAAAATATTCCCAAATAATATCTATAGAATAAGTAGAATTATAGGTTTTTATATTCATAATCTAGATTTTTATACTTTTTCATCATTTAAAATATTATACTACTCAATAATAT
>CAZVNH010000105.1:5466-8254 GCA_964628575.1 uncultured Thermoplasmatales archaeon
ATATAGAAGAGAATTTTATATATAGATTATTTGGCAAATTTTTAAACACTTTTTTTAATAACTTCATTTTAAAGGTTTTAATTCAATGGAAAAAACATGTATTAAGTGTAAAAAAAATATAATTTCAGGAAAATATTATAGATCCAAAACTGGTAAATTAATGTGCGCTGAATGCTATAATAAAATAAAATCAAAGCAGAATCAAATATCTCAAAAAAGAGAGGATTTAAAACCTTCAGTCAGAGAGAACCATGAAAAAATATCTCAATATCAAATTAATCAAAATAATCAACAAGTAACTCCTCGACAATATCCAACTTGGAGTGATAATGATATACAAACTTTTTCTTCAAATTATCAACAATCTCAAAAAAAAGATATATTTTGTCCTATTTGCAATTCAAAAATTTCAAATAATGATAATTTTTGTCAGAACTGTGGAGCAATAATTAATCATCCATCTAAATCGCAAAATGATTCTTATCAGAAATATCAAGATCTGAACCAACCTAATCCTCGATATTGGCAAAATTATAACCAAAACAATAATGTCTCATATTATAATAATATTAAACGAGTTGATATTAAAGGAATAATTAGTACAATTATAGTAATAATCATTATTTTTATGATAATTTTCAGCTTTTTCCTTCCATGGTATTCAGTTGATTTTGAATATAAAGAAGAAGATTATTTTAGTAAAAGTAATACCGATTATTATTTAACAAAATTAAGCTGGGAAAGTAAAGGTTCAGATGATTTTGATGTTTCTGAAAACTATGATTATGAAGAATTAAGAAATTATTCAAATGCTGAAGAAATTCTTGAACCATTTGATAATGCAAAGATATTTTCAATCCTTTTGCTAGTTTTTTCAATTATTTGTTTAATATTCAATTTAGTCTATTTGTCAAAAACTGTCAATCCAAAAGCATTTAGAATTACTGGAGAGATTTTTTGTGTTATTATTTTTATTTTTTCTTTAATAGCCGTATTTTTATTTGCTTATCAAATAACTGAAAATCTTGAAACAATGGTAGGGGGCGGAAGTATTGGAGAGGTTAAAAATGCTGGTTTTTGGTTTAGTAAAAGTGAAGGTGGATATAGCATAAGTAGTGGACCAGGTCTTTCTTGGTATTTTATGTTTATCAGTGGAATCTTAAGTATCATTGCATCTATTTTTCTGTTTAAAAAAGGTAGTATTCTAAATGCCACAGAATGGTAAAAAAAATGGTCAACGAAAAGAGAGGTTTATAAATAACTATTTATTTTACTTTTTTAAAATTAGAGGAATATCATGAAGAAAATATCTATAATACTAATATTCTTTTCTTTTATATTCATTTTTTTTAGTGGTTGTTTTGAGGATGAAAACTGCGGTTGCGATACAAATAATAATTCAAAAGATATTCAATTCTTTGAAGGATACAATTCTGGTGATGACACAACTTTATTTTGCTATGGAGATTGGAAGTTTGCCCAAGTGTTTCATGTTAATAAATCATTTTATGTAACAAAGATAAATCTAAAAATATCTAGATTCGGTCCATGTGATCATGGAGATATTACAGTTAGTATTAATAATTTTGAAAATGAAGAACCAACTGATAATAGCTTAGTATCAATAATTTTAAATGGTAATAATATTAGTGGAAGTGAGTCTAATTGGGAAGAAATTTTTTTGGATGAACCAGTTCTTCTTCCAAAAGATATGTTTTATTGTATTGTTCTTGATGCAGAGTATGGTAGTGAAATGTGCGCAATGCTATGGAGGATTAATTCAACATCAAACATCGCCGGTTACCCAGAAGGTATGGCATTTACTTCCTCAAACAATGGAATTTCATGGATTGCTCAAAAAGGTGATTTTTTATTTGAAATATATGGTTATATTGAATAATTTTTCAACAATAAAATTATTAAATAATTAGGTGGCGAGGATTTTCTTATGAAACTTGCATTTATTGCAGACATTCATTCAAATAGACATGCATTTGAAAGTGTTCTTGTTGAATTAAAAAAGCAAAATATTGATGAGATTTTTTGCTGTGGTGATATCGTAGGGTATTATGCATATCCTATTGAATGTATTGAGATAATACAAAAGAATAAAATTATATCTGTTATGGGTAATCATGATCAAGCAGTAATTGATGGTAAACTTTCTTGGTTTAATGATGATGGAAAAGCAGGTATTCGTCTTTGCATGGATAGAATAACAAAGGAAAATATTCAATTTCTTTATAATCTTTCATACAAAAAAACTTTTACTCGTGATGGTATAAGCTTTTATTTAACACATGGTAGCCCACGTGACAATCTATTTGAGTATATTCATCCATGGTTTTCAGATAAAAAATTGATTGAAATATCAAAAAATGCTGATGCTGATTATATTATCACAGGTCATACACATATTCAAATGGAAGCAAAGGTTGGTAGTAAAACTTTTTTAAATCCGGGTAGTATAGGTCAACCCCGCGACGGTATTCCAAAAGCATCTTTTATGGTATTTGATACTGAAAAATATCAAGCTAATTGGTTCAGGGTTCTCTATGATATTAAATCAGCTGCTCAAGCAGTATATGATAATAATCTTCCTTATAATCTTGCAAAACGTTTATTTGATGGAAAATAGATATTTATCAATGTGCTTTTATTTTCTATAGAAACTTAACAAATATTTAGGATATATATACACCTATATATTATGTGGATTAAGTCTATATATTAACTATCTGATTTTAATTTCGTAGGATATAGTATGTATTTGCCTGCATGTTAATAT
>CAZVNH010000106.1:0-1219 GCA_964628575.1 uncultured Thermoplasmatales archaeon
TATGTACGGAGGATGGTTATTGTGATTTTACTATTGCTCTTCGTCATATAACTGAAGATCATCATGGTATAGCATTATTAAATGTTGGTATTTGGAATTCTGGTAGTGTTATGTGGGATGATGGAAACAATATTTATGACCTTTTTATAAATATTTTTAGTCCATTAATTATATGGAACTATGTATAAAAATAATAAATTAGTTAAATAAATATAATCAACGGGGAAAAAGATATGAGAGGAAAAACCAAAATTGTTTATCTAGTATTTATCTTAATAACAGCATTAATATTTTCAAATGTAAATGCTTTAAAAGTCATAGAAAACAATTATATTAATGAAAATACAAACATAAGATCCTTAAATAATGATCCAAGTGTTGAATGGGAAAAAATATATCCAACTAGTGAATCTGACTCAATTAGTTATATAAAAAAAACATATAATAATGGATTTATCACAGCTGGTGTTAGAGCAAAAACAGGTATAGAAACTACTGTTTTTGCAATGAGTTTAGATTCAAATGGGAATAAACAATGGCTCTATACATATGGAGATGGTATTCCTTATTCAATCCAGCAGACACTGGATAATGGATTTATTATTCTTATAACAAAAACTATTGAAAATATGGGGATACAATCAAGGATTATAAAAATCAGTGAAGATGGGATAAAGCAATGGGAAAAAACATATGGAGATAGTGATTTTGATTGCCTAAATCAAGCAAAGGTAACAAAAGATGGAAACATAATTATGATTGGTTCTAAGTTAAATGGACTTGTTGATACAGATGTATGGCTTGTTAAGGCAAGCATTGAAAACAAAGGAAAAATAATTTGGGAAAAAACATTTGATAAATCAGGAATAGTCTTAAAACATTCAGATGCAGGGTATTCAGTTTATGAACTACAAAATGGTGGCTTTATTCTTTCTGCTACAACAATGGGAATATCTTTAACTCCTAACTCAGATCTTTGGATTATTAAAACAGATAATGATGGAAATATAATTAAAGACGTCACCATGGGTGGATCTTTTAGTTTTTCAATGTGGACAGGTCGAGATATAATTGAAGACTATAACAAAAACATAATAGTTGCTGGTTCTTGTAACAAAGAATCAGATCTTTATGGTAGCTGTTATTATTGTATTAAACTTGACCAAAATCTTGATATACAGAACACATATCAAAAAATAGATAATGAGGAGGATAACGA
>CAZVNH010000106.1:1229-8239 GCA_964628575.1 uncultured Thermoplasmatales archaeon
TAGTAATCTAGGCGAACAATGGTATAATGATTACGGCCGTGATGAAGATAAGAGTATGTTTAACTGTGTGATACAAAACTCAGATGGTGGACTTGTTATCGCTGGTGGAGAAAACGGAAATAGTACAGTTATAAAATTTAAAGGTACTAATAACCCACCAGATAAACCTGATACACCTGAAGGTGAGACAAATCCTAAAAAAACTGATTCATATAGCTATAGCACAAAAACAACTGATCCTGATGACAACATGATAAAATATATTTTTAACTGGGATGATGGTGAAACCACTGAAACAGAGTATAAAAACTCAGGTGAAACAGTAAGTGTGAGTCATAGTTGGTCAGAAAAAGGAACATATAAAATAAAAGTAAAATCAATAGATGTACTTGGTTTAGAGAGCAGCTGGTCAGATTATTTAGAAATAGAAGTAACTGGAAAAAGAAGTAGACAGATATTTAATCAGCCAATATTACAAAAAATCATACATTTTTCTCCATTTTTAAAAAAATTAGCTAGACTTTTTTAATAAAATAATTACTTTATTTTACTTAGAAATTTGTTTGATTATTCCAAAAAGTTTTTATATATAAAGCATCTTATTTAATTTAGAAGAGGGGCATATTATGGAAGAAACACTATATAATATAGAAATCCATAAGGAAGAAGAAGGTGGATATCTCGGTAGGCTTTTTTCAGACGTTGATGGGGTAAAAGAATTTAAAAATGAATATCTTGATCAATTGTTAAGAGATATTACAATTGATATGCAACTGGCACTTGAAGAATTTGCAAATCGTACTTCTGATTATCCAGATAGTCCTGAAATCGTAAAATAAAGGTATTTTATTAGGGTAAGCTTTTTAAACGTTACTTGTATTTAGTGCTCCTACTATTTATAATATACGGTGAATTAATTTGAAATATACAAGGTTTGAAAAAGCACGAATTATAGGTGCAAGAGCTTTACAAATATCTATGGGAGCTCCAACATTAATAAAGGTTCCTAAAGATGTTATTTCACCAATTGATATTGCTATGATCGAGTTTAACGAAGAAGCAATACCAATAACAGTTAAAAGAGTTGAAGATAGCTAAGAATGAGGAAACGTTTATGGCAGATGAAACACAAGAAAAAGAACAAACACCTAAAAAAGAAGAAAACGATGGAATGTTAATTCCTGAAGAAACCTATATGACATCTGGTGCTCATATCGGAACCCGTCAAAAAACATCAGATATCAAGGATTTTATCTATAAAGTTAGAAATGATGGACTGTATATTATTGATGTTAAAAAAACAGATAACAGGATTAAAACTGCTGCTAAATTAATTAAAAAATATGATCCAGAAAATATATTAATCGTTTCTGTCAGGCAATATGGGCAAAAACCTATTAGAAAACTAAGTGAGCAAACTGGTATACATGTTTTAGATGGTCGTTTTAGACCAGGTACTCTTACAAACCCAAATGCTAAGGGTTATCTCGAGCCTGAGCTTTTAATAGTTACAGATCCTCTTGCCGATCAGCAAGCACTTCATGAAGCAGAAAACGTTGGAATTCCAGTAATAGGACTTTGTGATACAAATAATGAAACAAAATATCTTGATCTAGTGATTCCTACAAATAACAAGGGTAGACGTGCTCTTGCTCTTGTTTATTGGCTACTTACAAGAGAAATAATTAAAGAACAGGGTAAAATCAAGAAATATGAGGATTATAAACACTCTGTTGAGGATTTTGAAGCTGAAATTTAAAAAGATTTTTTAATAATTTAATTATCGTAAGATTTAGTTTAGAAGGAGATAGAATTGCAGGTAAAAGTCAGTGATAACATAATTCTTATCGGTACAGCACATATTTCAAAGGATAGCGTTGAAGAGGTAAAACAAGCAATTGAAGAGTACAAACCTGATATTGTCGCAGTAGAGCTTTGCAAAAGACGATATGAGGCAATAACTAAGAAGGATCAATGGGAAAATACTCCTGTTAGTGAACTATTGAAGGGAAATAAAGCATATCTTATGCTTGCTCAGACTTTTTTATCATCTATTCAAAGAAAACTAGGTAAAGATTATGGTGTTGAACCTGGCTCTGAAATGATTGCAGCGATGAACGAGGCAAAGAAGAATAATATCGATGTCGCACTTGTTGACCGTGATATATCTGTTACTCTGAAACGTGCATGGAGAAAAATGGGTTTCCGTGAAAAATTTAGACTACTTTGGGAGTTTCTAAAAGCAATTGTCGGATATGATGAAGAAGAGCTTGAAGAGCTTGATCTTAAAAAACTAATGGATCAGGATGTAATTTCAGCGATGATGGAGGAATTCGGAGAAATTGCACCTAGTGTAACAGATGTATTGATCCATGAGAGAGACGAGTATATTGCAAAGAAGATATCAGATGAAAGTAAGAAAGGTCGAGTAGTTGCAGTAGTCGGTGCAGGTCATCTTAAAGGTATTCAAAAACATCTAGAAAAAGAAAAACTTGATGTAGATATTGAAAAACTAGATTATGTTCCAAAGAAAAGATTCAGTATTTTAAAAGCTGTTGGATATGCAATACCAGTAATTTTTGCTGGATTAATGATATATATTATTTTATATGGAGGCTGGGATAAAGCCGCTGATGCATTGTTCTGGTGGTTTATAATAAACGGCAGTCTTTCGGCAATAGGTGCAGCTATTGCTCGAGGACACATTCTTACTATAATTACGGCATTTTTTGCAGCACCACTTACATCTCTTAATCCTGCTATTGCTGCAGGCTGGGTTGCAGGTTACGTCGAGTTTAAAATGCGTAAACCAGTTGTTAAGGATTTCAAAGAACTTAGCAAGCTTGATGGCTTGAGAGAGTTTTGGAATAATAAAGTAATAAGACTTCTTATGGTAGTTGCATTTGCAAATCTTGGTAGTATGATAGGTACATTTATTGCTCTTCCATATATCCTCAGTCTTGGAGCTAGTGTTTGATAAAATATTTATTTAATGACTTTCATAATCAATAGTATTAGTCTAATTGGTTGAAGGTATGGATCAGAGGAGAAGATTATACACATCATTTCATGATATTCCACCCCGGGATTATATGTATTTTCCAAAAGGAATAATTGAAACAAGTAAACCTGGTAAATTCAGCAGTATTGAAATCAAGCACTTAGTACTATCAATGTTGGTACTAACTATTGCCTTCACATTAGCATTTACTGGTAATAATCTACTTGAAATAGCATTGTCAAATAAAGGATTTCAACCGGAATTACTTCCTAAAGGTTTTGTAATGGTTTTTCTTGGAATTATTACCGCATTTTTCTTCCATGAAATGTCACATAAGTTTACAGCTCAAAGATTTGGTCTATGGGCTGAGTATCGATGGTTTCCACAGGGTCTGCGTCTTGCATTATTATTAGGCGTATTCACACCTTTTGTTTTTGCAGCACCTGGAGCTGTAATGTTTAGAGGTAATTCTCGAACCTTTGAAACAGGTTATATTGCGATGGCAGGTCCACTTGCAAATATAATAATTGCAATTATTACTCTTCCATTGTTTCTTTTTGAATTCTATGAACCAGGATTAATAAGTAGCATTATTGGTTTTATCTGTCTAATAAATGCAATACTTGCTTTTTTTAATCTTTTACCATTTGGTCCTCTTGATGGTACGAAAATAATCAGATGGAATGCAACTGTCTGGATTTTTCTATTTATAATAGCTGTTACTACATTAATTATTATATTTCCAAGAGTTACAAATATTTAAAAAAATAGTTTTAATAAATTTCATTTTAAATGTTTTTTAATAACCCCTTTTTTAACTATAAATCTAATGATAAATATTACAATTATTAAAATAATTAGTATCCATACAAATTGAAACAATCCTTTCCCCTCTGCAAAAAAACCCTTGCTTTTAACTAAAAAGCTTAATGAAATAGGATCACCTTTTTCAGATATATTATATGTTCTTGCAGGTGTTAATGAAATACTTACAACTCCTGCATCATCATGATATCCAAAATCTCGTGGAGGTCTAATAACCAAGGTAGCTGAACCTGTTTCAAATTCATCTAAAAATACTTCATCAGTAACAGTTGCCTTCCAGCCTTTCGGTAGATTACCAACCTTAAGTATAACTGTTGTTTTAGCATTACCAAGATTTGTGATTTTTATTGGAAAAACAGCTTGTTCATTTGGAGAAATCTGTGCTGTATTTACATCAGGTAAATCAATATTAATATACGGTAGATAAGAGGGAGTAAAAGTTAAATTTACAATTCTAGAATCTGTCTGAACCGGTGCACTTTTATGTAAACCAGTTGTTTTTGCTTCGATTAATATATAACCCTGAGTAAAAGCTGGTGCATCTTCATCTACAACAATATATAAGGGTACATCAAAAAAAGACTGATCAGATATATTTAAATAAACTATTTCTGATCTTAAAACAACATGACACCCCGGAGATGTTTCAAGAATCTTTAAATAAACCATTGCCATTGCCCCTTTTCCTTTATAATTTTCATATATTCCTTCAGCAAAACCATATGCACCATATTTTAAGGAATATTCAACTGTTACATTAACTGTTTTTATTTCATCTCGAGGAACAACTGGATCGCTGACTTCTTCTCCAGACCAATATAATAATACCTGACTCTGTAATTTAACTAAAGAAGCATCCTCAGCAGAACTGATTTGTATCTGCGTTGAAAAAATACTTAAGAACAAGAATTGAAGAATAAATATAGTATATAGAAATCGATGACTCTTTTTCATTTTGTAACTCCTTTTCTTATTAGTTTTTTCTTTTGTTTTTCTTGATCTTTTAAAATACGGGTTATTGCCCGATTTTTTCTAATAATATCAATATCTTTTTCTTTTTTTATTATAGGTTTTAATTTCTTTTCAACAATTAATTTTGGCTTTTCAATTTCTTCTTTTCTAACTTCTTGTTTTTTAATCTCATCTTTTTTAATCTCTTCTGTTTTTATTTCTTCTTTTATAGGTTCTTCTTTAACTTTTTCTTCTTTTTTTATAATAGGTTCTTTATCAATTTTTTTCCTGATTTCTTTCTCTTTTCGTAATTTAGATTTTTTATAAAATTGATTTTTAGAATCTTTATAAGAGTACAAAGCTGATAAATATTCATAATACATCATATCCATTGTTTCTTTGAATTTTTGTTTATCTTCTTTTTTTAGTTTTTCTAAATAACTTTTTTCTTCAGGTACATCCCAGGGTTTATCAGGTTTAACAAATCTATCTGTGATAATTTTTTTACGTTTCTTATTTAAAAACAATGTAAATATTAGAAAAATTATTATAATAAAAAATACAACAAAATATCCAATATCAGATAAATAAAATCCTGATGTTTTTAAAATTAATGTTTGATTTCCTATCGAAACATTTGGATTTGATAGTGAATATGCCTCAATTTTTATATCATGAAGAGTTCCAAAATCTATAAGATCTGGAGGAACACCGATTCCTATTATTGTGTTACTTGTCTCACCAGGTTTAAGAGTGATTTCTATAGGATCTAATACCTTAATATCTTTATTTTTACTTACTACTCTAAATCCTATTGTATCTTTATAGTTGCCAAGATTTTTTAGTGTTATAGGGACAGCTGCAATTTGATTAGGATTAAGATTCATTATTTTTGGAGTTTGAATTTTAACTTTATGATATGGTTTGACTTTAACTAAAATATCAACATATTTCATTTTTTCTAAAGTTGGTTGGCTAACTGAACCAATTGCATCTTTAAATAAAAATGTGTACAATATCGGCAATTGAAGAGCATGTATAAAATTCTTTAATTTTGGTATTGTTATTCCTCCCTCAAGTAACTCTGGTAAAGCCTTTAACCAGATAAGATCCAGGAACTGTCCATATTGTTGAACAGATGCTTGTCTTATTCTAAGAATACCGGTTTGTATTGCATTTTCACCAATAGGTGGTGCTTTTAAAGAAATTGTTACATTAATTCTATAAGAATCTACTCCTTCACCTTTCACACCAAAAAATATTGTAGGTGGATCAAAATCTATTCTCCATAATTCTCTTTTTGTGCCATTTGGAACTTCTGGTATAAACGTAAAAGATTTAGAATCCAAAAATTCTTGTAGTTTCATCTGAATAAATGTTGTGTTATCTAGATTTCGTACATCTATCTTTCCTATACTTATTGTTACGTTATCATTATATCCCAATTCGATAACTGAAGTGTTACATCCAAATTGATAGGCTGTTGTTACTTTATAGGGGGCAAATAATCCAGCAAAAATATTATTACCAACCCATTTCCAAATATTATAACCTAACGGTTGATCCATCGGAATACTATTTCCTGTTGAATCATCAGATAATTCTGATATATTATCATTATCAGAATTTTCTTCTGCGATAATAGAGGGTAAAAATGATTGATTACAAATAATAAAAAAGAGGAAAAATATTATAAATCCAGTGATTTTTGATTTTTTGATAATTCATCCCCCATAATGAAGTCATAATAAACATCTTATTATTAGGAATATATTGATTATATTTGTGAAAGAAATTTTCATATATCTACTCTCATTTTATCTCCGTTTATATATAAGGAAGTAATATAGTAATGCGACTAATACAATAATTATAATTAGAGGAAGTAAAACTATTTCAATTCCAATAACTGAAAAACCTTGACTTTCAACCATAACTGTAACAAATCTTTCTTCTCCTTTTTGACGTAGATCAGATGCTCGTGCAGGTGTAACTGATATCTCAAAGGTTTCAATATCATAATGGTATCCAAGTCCTCTAGGAGGTTGAATAGATAGATAAACAGTTGTTTTTTCACCTACATCCAGAGTTACGCTATCTGTAATTATTGCATCCCAACCAGATGGTTTATTATTTACTTTAAATTGAATTGTTGTTTGTTCATTAGCTTTATTTTCTACTTCAATAGGGAATTCAGCTGTATCCATAGGTCCAATTCTTCTTGTATTTGTTC
>CAZVNH010000107.1:0-8183 GCA_964628575.1 uncultured Thermoplasmatales archaeon
ATTCATAGGTACTTTTAAAAGATTTATTTCTCCATTACCTTTTGATATTATCCCATCTGGTTTTAGAATTGAAACTTCTATTTTATTATCTTCAGGTACCCATTGAATAATTGAAAAATCTCGAATCAGTTCTTTACTATGATATGACGCATATATTTTATTATTATTTAAATCTATAGAGTTAATCTTGATATTCATTAAATCTTTTAACCGAATTATCTGATTTTCTTTTAATTTTTCTCCATCAGAGAAAGAAATTAATATAGTCAACTCGTTGTTTCTTGACATGCATTTAATTCTTCTTTTCCCTCTTATTGGTTCTGTTGGATGTAGTAAAGGTTCTGCTAGATACTCATTTTCAAGAATATTGTCAATGGTAATTAAAATAGGGTCTTCAACATAAAAATATCGATTAGAGATTTCATCTATAAAGTTTTTATTTTTTGAATATAGCCAATTTACTGAAAACGTTATCCCTGTTTGGGACATACCAAGATCTAGTAATGTATCTCTTAATGCTTCTGGTTTTATCCCACGTTTTTTAAGGGATTGTAAACTCCATGTCCTCGGGTCTTCCCATCCTTGATAAATTCCATCTTGAATATTATTCCTTGATTCAGTTTTGCTTAATTTCATATCGCTAAAATTAAGTCTACCATAATATAGTAACTCAGCTTTCTTCCACCTAAAATGATCCCAAATGAATTCTTCAATAATACCTTCTTTAACTAAATCAATACCTCTTAATATATGAGATGCACCTATTAAATAATCATCAATAGCCCACGAATACTCTAACATTGGCCAAACTGTATATTTATTACCAACTCTTGGATGTTCTGCTTCAGAAATCCTCATAATAATTTGATCTCGTAAGGCAGGATCTTTTTGATCCATTCCTGTTTTTAACCTTACTACCGCTTGGCCTTCATGATATTCCTTTTTGAGCATAGTATTCCATTCTTCTAAGTTCTTTTTGACTGATTGATTCCTATGTGGGCAAGCTTTTTTGACCTTCTTAAATTTTTCTCTAAATTCATCAGCAGGACAAAAACAGACATAAGCTATATGATCTTTAATTAATTTTTCACAATATTCATAAAATATTTCTAAACGATCACTCTTATAGTATATTTTAGTATATTTTACTCCTAACCAATCTAAGCCTTCCTTAATTAAATCAAAGGCTTCAGGTAATACATATTTTGCTTTAGGACTATCTCGTAATGATTTTGGGCTTCCGATAGTATCATCATAAAAAAGAACAAGATCACCGTTGTATTTTTTAACATATTCATCGTTTAGTATTATCATTCTTGCGTTACCAATATGTAATGCTCCACTTGGATAAGGAGCTAAACGCATTATCACTTTATCAAATTTAGAAACGTTGGGTAACTCTGGTAGCTCTTTTTTCTCTTCTATTTTCTCTTTACTATCTAATGCATGAGGATCTATCTCTAATAATTTCAATTTTTGTTCTTCAAGATTCATTTTTAAGATTTTAGAAATGATATCATCCAATATAGGAATAATCAGTTTTGCTTGAGAACGCATATCGGGTCTTGTTGCCATAAGTTTTCCCATTATAGCTTTTTTATTTGGTTTCCCATCAAATTTAACTGCGTTCTTTAAACCGCTTAACAGAAGTATCTTTCTTATTTCTTCATCTTTCATTTAGTATCTTCATCTAGTCAATTTTTTAATGTTTTCAATTCTTCAATTTTAGTTTTCATCTCACGAATTCCATTTCTTAGTATATTTTTTGCTATAAATGAAGTCTCTTCTTTTTCTTTGAGATTTAAGATCCTTGATTTTAGAGAACATGCTTCCAAAAGTGTGTTATTATTATTTGAAGATGATTCTTTAATTATTACATCAAGAATATGTAATGCTAATTGAAGTTTTCCCTGTTTAAATAGATTTTCTGCGTGAGAGAGATATTTTTCTTCATGATTAATTTTTAAAAACTCTTCAGCTAGCTCTTTAAATTTAGCAGGGAAGAGATCGGTTGGATTTCCCGTAGCATACCACCCATTTAAAAGCCTATAGACAGCATGTATTGCAAATCGGTAACAACCATATGAGGGAGTCAAATATTTATACTTTTTAAACTTCTCCGGATAAATATCAAGCATCTCATGATAGATTTCTTCGAACCATTTTCCCTCATTTAAACGTTTTACTACTTCATCGTATAAAAAATGCATTACTTCTAATCTAATTGATAAAGCTTCTCGAACATCTGTTTTACCTTCTATAAGTGGCCCATGACCAGGTGCTAAATATTCAGCATCTTTTTCTATCATTTTTTCCATGGCTATTGCCCATTGTTTAGGGTAACGTTGCACTTTAAAGGGATTTCCGATGTTAGGAAATGTGGGATTGGATACTAACTCTCCAGGAAATAAGACTTCCTTTTCAGGAAAAAACATCCATAAGCAGTCATCTGTTTCTCCTTTATCATGATAAAGCTCAAAAGAATAGTTACCTAATTCAAATTCAAAATTATTATTTCCATGGATGATTATTGTTGGATTGAGAGTATCGTGCGCTGAAACACCATCTTTTGGTATATTTCCAAATTGTTGACTATTTATCCAACTGTGATACCTATCTAATTCTCTATATTTCTCAAATCTATATAAAATATTTTCGTGTGCAATAACTTGAGGCATCTCCCAACCTTTGTTCTTTATTTCTTTAATGATCGAAGCGTATCCTAAACAATGATCAAAACGTCCATGTGAATAAATAATAAATTTTATTGGTTGAATTCATTGTTATTCGTTGAAATTATCAGTTTATTTATTGGAAAGGTTTTGAATAATAGTATTAGCTTCTTTCATTATTCGTTCAATCATATCTTTGACAGATGGTATATCATGAATAAGACCTACACTTTGACCAACTGAAACTACACCAACATCTAAATTCCCTTCCTCATACATCATCTTAGATTTAGCACCAGCAGCAGCATTAAATATTTCCATTTGGTTACTTTTCGAATTCTCTAACTCGATAACTTTCTGCGCTGCTTGATTACTCCATACTCGATGAGTAGCATTAAGTGAGCGCATAATAATCATAGTATCATAGATCGAAGCTTTTAAGAAAGCTTGTTTTAAATTTTCATGTATAGGACATTCTTGAGTAGCCATGAGACGAGTTCCTATAAGTGCTGCTTGTGCACCTAATGCTAAAACTGCAGCTACACCTCTACCATCTGAGATACCACCTCCCGCTACAACGGGAATGTCGATAGCATCAATCGTGGCAGGAGTCAATACTAATGTCCCAATATCATAACGTCCTGTTGCACCACCGTTTTCCCAACCAACTACTTCCACAATATCTGCACCTAATGAAGCTGCCTTTTGCGCATATCTTGTACCTGCACATTTGTGGATCCAAGTGACATTATGATCCTTAAATAAAGGAATATATTTATCAGGTGCTTGATGACCAGAAGTCTCAATAATTTTAACTCCCTCATCTAGCATTACTTTTACGTGATCAATCTGTTTAATTGGTTTTAACATGGGAAATAAATTTACATTCACAGCAACTGGTTTATTTGTTAAAGATTTAAGCTCTGTAAGTGCTTCTCGTAATTCTTCTGGTTTTCTGTACATCACAGAAGCCATGATTCCAAGGGCACCTGCATTTGAACATGCAGCGGCAAAAGAAGGATAACTTATATTCATCATATTCCCACAGAAAATAGGATGTTCTAATCCTAACATTTCTGTAACTTTTGTTTTTACCATATATCTTCCACTTTTTCTAATTGTTATATGATTTTAATTTAAATTAATTAATAGAATCTATTATGATATTTCATTTTCTTGATTTTTTATTTTAAATTAAATAAACTAATTATATCATCAACCTTAATTTCTGATAAATCATTTATAATTAGTTGAGCTCCGATTAATTCTTCCTTACTGTGAGTAGTTTTAAGCGCAATCGATCTCATTCCGGCTCTTTTCGCCGCTTCTATGCCGACTGGTGCATCTTCAATGACAATACAATTTTCTGGATTTATGCTTAAAGCATCTGCAGCAATTAGGAATACATCTGGCTCAGGTTTACTTTTTTTAACCTCAGCTGCAGTAATAATTACATCAAATAGTTCTTTAATTTTTAAACTGTTTAAAAGAAGATCTACATTCTCAGAAGGTCCGCTTGACCCTACAGCTAATTTGAATCCCCTCAATTTTAAATCGGTTAAAATTTTGATAACTCCAGGTAAAGGTTTTAAATGATCTTTTACCATTTCTCGATAAATTTTTTCCTTAAATTTAGCCCATTGTTCAATAAGATCTTCATCTACTTCTGAACCTACCAATTTCCGAGTGATAATGGGTGATTGTTGACCAAATGTACTTTCGAAAAGCTCTCGTTTAAATTCAATTCCGATTTTTTTTCCTAGTTCAACCCAACTTTCAAAATGAATAGGACCTGTATCAGCAAGTACTCCATCCATATCAAAAATAACGCAAAAATCAGATTGACGATATTTCAAAATCACAGTATTATTAAATTCTATAATTAAAATCTTAGGATAATAATAAAAAAAGTAATGAATTAATTATTTATGCTTTAACTCTAGATTATGTAATTTTTTCCTTCCGTAAAAACCAAGTAATACCAATTAAAGGTATTAACACTGAAAGTAGGATAACCATAAGATTAAAACTAGGAATTACGGATTCAGTTGTTTTTACTATTGTTACTTGTGAATATCCTATATTTCCATTTGTATCGCTTGCATAAAATCGGAGATCATGAGCACCTCCAGGTAAGATGTCCCAGAGTATCTGATCTATTTGACCTGAAAGGCCACATGAATGATTTGTAATTCCATTATCAAGCGTATACCAAATATCATCTAAGAAATCATCAATTGCAATAATAGTAAATGATGGAGCAATATCACCAAATTCTTCATTTTGATGTGGTGAATTTATAATAATAATTGGTAGAATTTTATCTAATCTAACAGATACATAATCAGATACAATTATTCCAGATGAATCATTGATGTAAAATGTAATAATTGCACTAGCACTGCTAATTAAATCCCAAGCACCTTGATTTAGAGTAGAGTTAGTTGTGAAGAAATATTTAGTTGTAGAACTATCGAGAATGTACCACATAGAATCTGGAACACCAGCATCAATTTCGATTACGAATGGAGGTGCATTCCCTCCCAACATTTGGTTTTCTTCAGGTGAAATTATGGAAAAAGCTGGGGGATCCCACCAGAGGGGATAATCATCCTGTGTACCAGCATTACCTCCGATATTTGTATATGGCGTGTCTCCAATCCCATCATCGTTAGTATCATTACCAACATAATCACCCCAGTAATTTCCTATCATTCCATTATCCCATTCATTTAAAATACCGTCATCTATTGCGTTTTCTAAGTTACCTGTAAAATTATTGCTGTAAATCGTATTAAAGTTAGTATCATCATGAAGAAATATTCCAGAGTAGTTATTTCTTTTAATATCATTTGTTATGACATCATTACTATCACACCATCTACTCACAAATATTCCACTTCTGTCATTTTCAATGATTTGATTTTCTGAAATAACATTATCATTAGAATTTTCAGAAAAAATTCCATGATCTTTATTATTGGAAATAATATTCTGAGTAATTGTATTGGATGATGCCCCGAATAGATTTATCCCATAATGATGATTACTAGATATATTGTTTTCTGCGACTATATTAAAGCTGCCGCCCAAATTAAGTCCATGGCCTCCGTTATTTAATATAGCATTATCAGTTATGTTATTATTCTGTCCACCAACATACATACCATAATTAATATTTTCAATAACTGTATTTTCTATAATTCGATTTTCTTCCCCCCACAGACTAATTGCACTGTAATAACATTTTGAAATTGTGCTACCTTTCATTGTATTATTTTTACCTGAATAAAATTGTACTCCATAACTAGAGCAATTGAATACATTACAGTTCAAAATTTTATTATAGCTGCAATTATCTAAAATTATTCCATATTTATTAAAGGATGATGTAATATTAGAAAAGATATTGTTATTACACCTGAATGCTGTTATCCCTATATAGCAATTAGAAAAGTCAAAATCTTTAATCGATGAATCATCACAATCTACAAGAATTAACTGCCCTGCATCCGAAAAAGTCATAGAATCTAGGCCAGTTTTATTAACATGGTAATAAAGTGGTTTACTATTCACCAAATTTGACGTATCGATACTGTTTAGATACATATCTTTAATTTCTCCTGCAATTCCTAAACCACAATTGAACATCTGATTATTTGTTAAATTATGTCCGTTACCTGAACTTAAAAATATGCCATATGAACCAAAATATGTAATATTATTGTTATTTACAGTAATATTATTAGAATTAAAAAGAACTATTCCTGAATCTGAGAAATTTGAATTAATAAATGTATTATTTTTACATAATTCCATTGAAGCTCCAATGGAACAATTTGAAATATCAAGATTTGCCACCTGAGAATTATTACACTGTATTAGGAGAACTTGACCTGCATTTGTAAAGTTTATAGGGTTTAAATTTGATTTATTGTAATAGACATAAAGCGGTTTACCATTAACTAAATTATTGGTCTCAATTATATTTGTTTCTGCCCATACAGGTGATTCAGCATAATAATAAAGTCCACATCCTTTCATTGTATTATTTGAAAATTTATTATTCACCCCAAAAATCCACTGTAGGTAAATCCCATATTGAATATCATTAAAGGTATTATTATAAAATAGGCTATCTGAAGCATCATTTGTAAGTTCTAAGCCATTTCTATTATTATGAAATGAGTTTTTTGAAACATTATATTGAAATCCCTGACTAATTGATAATCCCGCATTGTTATCTTTAAATTTATTATTACTAATAGTAATATCCTGACTGTAGCTGAAGGATACTCCCACAGAATTATTAATAAAAGTGTTGTTGACAATTTTCGCGTCTATTGCATCCCAAATATCAAGTCCTTGACCAGCATTCATAAAAGTACAATTTTTAATTATGAATCGTACATTAGAATCCATGATCCAGATACATGCTTGGTAGTCATATCCTATCATAGTAAGGTTTTCAATAACATAAGGATCACTAACAGTTCCTGATCCTGAACACCAAGGTTGTTGTGCTGCTGTTGACCAATTTATAGAACCCGACCAATAAGGTGCTGTATCATCAATTATAATTGTTGTATCTTTTAAAACCCAATATCCTGAGCTTTTTAAATCATATCTAGATATATCTTTTGTGATACTTTCAGATCTAACCATTTGTTGACGGAAATCAATGAATTTGATATTTAGTAAAGAGAGCATAGCCCCAATTATTAAAATATTAATTATTTTTTTTTGTTTGGATTTCATTTCGATATACCAACATTCTGTTAATTAATTGTCATTTGGTTAATATCCTATTTAATTATTATGTATCTTAAGTTATAGAAATATTACAAAAAAGTAATTTTGAAAAATAATTAAATGGAGAATTTAAATATAAAAACATCATAGTGTAAGATATAAGATTAAAAAAAGCGAAATGATAATGATGGTAAAAACCAAAATCAAAATTATATTTGTATCACTCCTAATTCTATCTGTTTTAAATATCTTCTCGTATCAAATCTTCAATAATAGCGTGAATTCCAACAGATTTAGCGAAAAAAATGATAATTTTGTTTTAAAAACTGCTAATTATTGGAACCTTACAGGAACACCAATTTATATAGATGATACAGCAGTTGGTACTTATGATTGGGCAACTATTAATGCAACTTACGATTGGTGTAAAGGTTCTGGAACTAAATCAGATCCATATGTCCTTGAAAATATTTTAATTGACGGATTAAATTCAGATAATTGCATTGAGATTTGGTATTCAAATGTTTATTTTATTATAAGAAATTGTACAGTATATAATTCTCCCGATTCTGGTATGTATTTATATGATGTTTATAATGCCAAAATCCATAACAATACAGTTCATTCCAATTTTGAAGGTATCTTTTTCCAAGGTGATGGAGATTATAACAATGTTACTAACAATATCGTTAGAGACAACGGTCGCACAGGAATTGTTTTTGAATCCTTCAATGATTATTGCATCATTCATAATAATAC
>CAZVNH010000108.1:0-8118 GCA_964628575.1 uncultured Thermoplasmatales archaeon
GTTTTAATGTAAATGATTTTGATTATGGTCGATATTTACTATTTATATTGTTAACTATACTTCTTGGCTTAGTATTCATAAGTGTTTCAATGTTTTTTTCAAGTATTGTTAAAAGAAGAACGCAATCAATAGGTTTATCAATATTTCTTTGGGGTTTTTTTTCGTTTTTATGGGGTATGATGCTATTTGCTTTCTTAGCATTAAGTCATACGAGTTTAGAAGAAGCAGATGGATATTTTGCTTTAAATATTATTAGTCCAGTTCAATCATTTTTAAGTTTAATTTCTATTAACATGGGAACAATAGAAGGCTTATTAATGCCCTCAATGGGGATGTCAGTATTTGCAGATTATTTTCCTGATTTTTATAATAATGGAGTACTGTTTACAATATTACTTTTATGGATCATAATACCGTTAATATCAACATACTTTATATTTATAAAAAAGGATATCTAGAATCCTCCATAAATCTTATAAACACACCTCACTTACACTAATTTTCGCATATCTTGGAGAAAAACCTATGACAAGTAAAAATAAGAAAACAAATCCTGAATTAATTATATTAATTCATAACCTAAAAAAACAAGCTATTGAAAAAGATACACAGCTTTGGAAAGATATTGCCATAAGACTTGAAAAATCGTCAAAGAATTGGCCTGAAGTTAATCTTAATAGAATTAGTAAATATATAAATGAAAAAGAAACTGCTCTTATACCAGGAAAGGTATTATCAGATGGAAATCTTACAAAAAAAATATCAATAGCTGCCTGGTCTTTCTCTGAAAAAGCACAGGAAAAAATAAAAAAAGCAGGTGGCAAATATATGACAATAAACGAACTTATGAATAATAACCCTGAGGGAAAAAACATTAGAATATTGGGATAAATATGACAATAATAATTGATGCATCAGGAGCAACACTTGGAAGACTTAGCACTAATACTGCAAAACGTCTTCTAAATGGAGAAGATATTGCTGTTATTAATTCTGAAAAAGCAATTATTTCTGGTAAAAAAACAGCTATTAAAAATCGCTATAAAGAAAAAAGAGAAGTTGGTACATATCGTAAAGGCCCATTTTTTCCAAGAATGCCAGATCAAATTGTAAAAAGAACAATTAGAGGAATGATTCCTTATCAGACACCACATGGTCGCACAGCTTTTAAAAGACTTAAATGCTATATAGGAATCCCAAAAGAATTTGAAGGAAAACAATTTGAAACCATTAAAGAAGCTACTAAACAACCTGTTGATTTTATGACAATTGAAGAACTTTCAAGATCTTTAGGAGCGAAGATTTAATATGGCTAAAAAAGTAGTAAATACATCAGGAAAAAGGAAAACAGCTGTTGCACGTGCATCTGTTCAAAAAGGCACAGGACTTGTTAGAATAAATAAAGTTCCAGTAGAATTATATGAACCTGAGATAGCTCGATGGAAAGTACAAGAGCCAATAACAATTGCAAAATCTCATATCGATAAAATAAATATTGATGTTAATGTAAAAGGTGGTGGATATATGAGCCAAGCAAGTGCTGTAAGAACAGCTATTGCAAAAGGTCTTGTAGAATATACTGGTGATCCTAGTTTAAAACTTGCGTTTTTGGATCATGATCGAAGCCTTCTTGTTAGTGATTCAAGAAGAAAAGAACCTAAAAAACCTCTTGGTCGTGGAGCACGAAAAAAGAGGCAAAAGTCGTATAGGTGATATTGTGATAATACCTGTAAGATGTTTTACATGTGGGAAAATAATAGGAGATATTTACGAGGAATATATAAAACGCTATGATGAGTATAAAAAAGCGGTTAAATCAGGAGAAAAACCAAAAGAAACTCCAAAGCAAATTCTTGATGATCTCGGTCTTGATAGATACTGCTGCAGACGAATGATATTATCACATGTTGACTTAATTAGTGAATCAGCACCTTACGAGTAAATCCATAATTTTATCTATTTTTATTTTATACCAAACCAATTCCTAATTTCAATTTTTTGGGCGCGTGACCTAGCCTGGATAGGGTGCTGGCCTTCTAAGCCAGACGTCGCGGGTTCGAATCCCGCCGCGTCCGTATTATAAACCAAAAAAATAGAAGTATTATTGTTAGTTTGCAAAAAAGAAAAATTATAAAAACTACCAAAAAAAAATATTGAATAATAACTACAGGAGATATCATGATAAAAATATTTGTATTAGCAAGTGGAAGAACAGGAACTAAATATTTATCAGAATTATTTAAACTCAATATTAATAGATGTATTAGTAAACATGAACCTGATCCAGATATGTTTGGACCACCTATCTGGTGGTATTTTTATGGAGAAAAAGATAAAATAATTAAGCTTTTTGAAAAAAAGAAAAAAAAAATTGAGCGTTATAATTCGTTGAATATTTTAAAAGATGTTTATATTGAAACTAATCATGCTTTTTTAAAATCATTTTGTGATGTTGCTATCGAAACTTTTCCTGATCTTAAATTAATACATCTGATAAGAAGTCCATTAGAAGTTGCAAAAAGTCAATTCAATAGAGGAAGTTGGATAGGAGAGCCGCATCAATTAAAAGGACCTGCAAAATATTGGTATATAGATAGTAACGGGAAAAAATATAACAGATGGCATATTACTGGTAAAGAAGAGATTTTTCAAGTTTTTAACTTTGAACTATCAAGATATCAAAAACTATTAGTTCAATGGATAGAACTTGAAAATAGAGCAATGAATTTTTTAGAAAGATACAATAAATATAATGATTGTTATACATTGGAAATGTCAAAAGATTTAAACAACGAAAAAAAGATTAAAGATATGTTTTCTTTTTTTAATTTAAAAACAAAAATAAATATAGATTTTAAAGGAGAAAAAAATAAAGGAGTTAAACCAACAATTATTGAATCTGAAGATATTAGACAATTAAAAGAAATTGTAAATAATATCCCAGATCGTTATTTAAAAATATTTAAGAATAAACCATACACGGAATATAAATGGAATAAAATGTTATTAAATTAAATATATAATTTTAGAACTCTTTAAATCAATATATTATTATAAAAAAGAGGTATAATCTATATCTGCATTTGGTTCAAACAATTAATTAATATAGTAAAAAATACATTCTATAATTAATCGATATATTTCAAAGTTTAACTGGATGGGATGAAGCAAATGGGATGTAAAAAATATTATATTAATAGTATAATATCTATTTTTTTCATATTTATTTTATTTAGACATTATCCAGTATTAAATATCTATTTTGAGGATTAACAATGAAGGACGAGCCAGATATCGTTAAAGAAATGAAAGAAGCAGAAAAATCAGGGAATTTAACTACTCAAACACGTACTTCAAATGAATATGCATATCGTGTTTCTCAAACCACAGAAGATAACAAAGAACAAGAAGAGGATAAAGGTTTTACAGGCGGATATAAAAGAGAAAATCTAAATATTGATCTTGGAGATTTAGAAGAAAAATATAAAACAATTTTTGAAAATTTTACTGTCGCGATTACTCTTGCAGATGAAAAAGAAAGGATTATATCATGGAATAAATACGCAGAAGAAATTTTCAATATGAATCAAAAAGATCTATATTTAAGAAATGTTAGGACTTTATATCCCGATAATGAGTGGAGGATAATCAGAGAGAAAAATATTCGTCAAAAAGGTATGAAATATAAAATGGAAACAAAAATTCTACGTAAAAACAAAACACCGATTGATGTTGAGATATCTCTCTGTGTATTAAAAGGTTTGAATGATAAGACAGTTGGTTCATTAGCAATTATTAAAGATATTTCAAAACTAAAAACTATAGAAAGAAAATTATTGGATACAGAAGAAAGATATCGAACAATATTTGAAAATTCAGCTGTAGCTATAATGTTAACAGATGAAAACGAGCAGATAATTTCATGGAATAGATATACTGAAAATCTTTTAAAAATGGATGAAGCAGAATTACATCTAAAACCAGTAAAATCTATATATCCATCAGACGAATGGAGTAAAATCAGATCTGAAAATATCAGAAAAAAAGGAATGCAACACCATCTTGAAACAAAAATTAAAACAAAAGAAGGGAAAATTATTGATGTTGATATTTCAATTAGTGTTTTAAAAAATCATAAAGGAGAAGTTATTGGCTCAATTGGTGTAATAAAGGATATAACAAATAGGAAACAAATAGAAGATGAACTATCATTTAAACATGAATTGTTAGAATCTCTTCTTGATAATATACCAGATTGTATATATTTTAAGGATAGAGATAGTCGATTTATTAAGGTTAATAAAGCAAAAGCACTAAGATCAGGTACAACTCCTGAAGAAATGATTGGTAAAACAGAGTATGATTTTTTTCCTAAAGATGTTGCAGAAAGCAATATTAATGATGATAAAGAGGTTATAAAATTTGGTAAACCAATTATCAATAAAATCGAAAAAAGAAAAAATAACAAAGAGATTGATCACTGGATTTCAATTATAAAAGTTCCAAGATTTGATAATGCTGGAAATGTTATTGGAATAATGGGTATAAATCGAGATATAACTGAGATAAAAAAATCTGAAGAACGATATAAGAATCTATTTGAAACAGCAATCGATCCAATTATAATACTTGATCATAAAGGTGTGTTTTTAGATATTAACAAACAAGTTTCAAGATTACTTGGTTATTCCAAAGAGGAGATCATTGGAAAAACATATACTAATATTGATATTTTATCTGATGATAGTAAAAAAGTTGTTTCTGAAAATTTTATAAAGCGAATGAAAGGTGAAGAAGTACCACCATACGAAATAAAAGTAATTACAAAATCTCATGAGGTTATTCCTGCTGAAATAAATGCAAATCCAATTTATGAGAACGGGAAAATCATAGGCGATTTAATAATAATTCGAGATATTAGAGAAAGATATAATAGAAAAAAAGTAGAAAAAGAACTCTATGAATCAGAAAAAAAATTTGAAGATATCTTTAATGCAACTAGCGATGTAATGATTTATCTTGAAAAAGAAATCATTTTAGATATAAATAACGCTGCATTAAATCTGGGAAGTTTTAATAAAAAAGAATTAGTTGGAAAACATATTACTAAACTAAAAGGGATGTTTTTTGATGAGGATATAAAAAAACATACAGACGCGATAAAAAAAGTTGATATTGGTTCAAAAGTAAATGATTATGAATCTGAAATAATAATAAAAAATGGTATGAGATTTAAGTTTTTATTCACAGCTGATTGCATTAGACGGGACGGGGATATAAAAGGTATTCTTCTTAGAGGAAAAGATATAACCCAACGTCAAAGAGCATTTGATGAACTTGTAAGACTTGAAGAGAAATACCGAGTTCTTGCTGAAACATCAGCAGATGGCGTTATTACAATAGATCCACTTGGTAGACTCACATATGTCAATCCAGCTTTCGAAAAGATGATAAATAGACGTAAAAGCAAAATTCTTGCAACTTTATTTAGAGATTATTTATCGGATGATTCTATATATTTCTTCCAACAAATATTTATTGACTCAAGAAAACAGAATGAAAAAATTGAAAATGTTGAACTCGAGCTTGCTTTACCAAATGGAAATACTATACCTATTGAGGTAAATATCGCTCCTTTCGTAAAAGAAAATGAATTTGCAGGAATGGTTCTCACAGTACGAGATATAACAGAGAGAAGAAGAATTGAAGATGAATTAAAGAAATCAGAACGACTTAAAACAGAATTCATGAATATAGCAGCTCACGAATTAAAATCACCAGTAACACCTATTAAAGGATATCTGGATTTAATAATATCTGATAAAAATACAAGTAAAAAAATCAAAGACTGGGCAAAGGTTAGCCTAAGAAATGCAGAGAGATTATTAGGTCTTGTTAATGATATTTTAGATGTTTCAAGGTTAGATACAGATACAATGAGATTTGAAATGGAGAAACTAAACACTGTTGAAATACTCGATGAAATAGTTGAGGATATGAAACCTGTTATTGAGAATAAAAATATTAAATTTATATCCCAAATACCAAAAACCCTGCCAAGTATTATGGGTGATAGATTTAGATTATCTCAAGTATTAAAAAATCTATTTGTAAATGCAATTAAATTCACAGATAATGGTTCTATCTCAATAATTACTGAGAAAAAAAATGATCATATATTGATTAAGATAATAGACTCAGGAATTGGTATATCAAAAGATGAAGTTAAAAAAGTCTTTAATAAGTTTTATCAAGCATATACTGGTGATGATCGTAAAAACGAAGGAACTGGACTTGGTTTATTTATATGTAAAGAAATTATTGAAAAACATGGAGGTACAATCTGGGTTGAAAGTACTTTAGGGAAAGGAAGTACATTTTATATTAAATTACCATATTTACATAAAATGGTTGTTAACTTAAAAAACAATAAAACATGATTTAAAATAATTAAAAGGATATTACCAGATTAGAAATCGGTGGTGATAAAAATCAAGAAAAAATGTCCAGAATGTGGTTCAAAAGCTGTAAAACTATATCAAAATAAAAGCTTTGAAGGTAAAAGAGCATGGATTCCCATTGCCTGGACATGCACAGAGTGTGGGTATACATATAATGTTGCTGCTGATACTTTAATGTATAAGATTGGTAATGAACCTTATGAGGAATCATTTAATCAAAAATGTCCTAAATGTACTCTTGGTTTAGTAAGGCTTTATAGACATATCAATCCAAAATATGGAAAACAAAAATGGGTTTCACTAGGCTGGTACTGTACACGATGTAAATACGTCTGGATGGATAAAAAAACAGAGAAGGAAATAGAAAAATAAAAAGATTAATATTTATGCTTCTTCTGTTATTTCTGAAGTTTTAGATAATTCTTCATCTTTTTTTGATAAATAACTTATACCAAATTCAGTAAGCTCAATGACATTAAAAGAGGTATATTGAAGGAGCTCTTTTTCTAATAATTTTTTTATCATATTATCAAACTGAATTTTTGTAATATGAAGAATGTGAATTGCCGTTTCTGCATCCATATCTCTTTGATGTAGCATTTTTAATAATTCAAGTTCTTTATTATTTATCGTTAATTCTTTTTTTGTTTCTTCAGGAACTTCTTCTAATGTATCTGAAAGATTTTTAACATAATCTTCAATAATTGATTCTAAATGTAATGTATCAAGAACCTTTCCATCCTTACTATATAAAACACAGGTTTTTTGAACTTGATCATATTTCCATGTTGATACATTTTTCCAGGTGTAACCTAGTAAACTTACATCTCCATAAGGTCTTTTTGTTTTTACTTGTTTTTTCCTCTCCCTGCTTCTATATAAGTAATGCATTTCAACTTGAAGAGAAGCAAGATCAACACCAAAATTGTTTAACTCCTGCATTAGTTCATCACCTGATCTTCTTTTCAATTCTGCAATAAAAAATAATCCTGCTTTTCCAATAATATCCATATAGATAACTCTAATAATTGCCTCAATTGCTCTTCCTACACTCTCTCGTGGGATATTATCTATCTCAGATGAAATACTTATTACATCTTCCTCAATTACCTCTCCATGATCATCAATATGTACGTATTCTAAAAATGGATATTTTTGTTCTAATGTCTTAATAATAGAACCAATAACTTTTGCAGCAAAACCTTGAGTTGTTCTTCTACCAGCAACATGATATAGTGATTTTAGGATAACTCCGAGTACATATGAATTAGTAAATTTTCCCATCTTATTTATCTAATATATATAAATTATTTAATTATCTTTCCCTTATATTTAGATAATATTTTTCCTAAACCATTAAATACAAGAATTTGTTTAGGGCAAGCTATAATACTCATAGGAAACATATAATATGAAACGTAGTTCTAGAGTCTGGAAAAAAAGACATAAGATGCGGTGGAAATGGCGTAAAAAAAGAATGCGTAGAGAAAAAAGGAGTAGAAAAAAGTAATGTTTACTAACTGGGGGCATGGTGTAACCCGGCATCATTGTGGGCTCCAGTTAGGTATGATTAAAAGAGGGTCATCTGATATGATGATGAATAACTGGAGCGATGACCTTAGAAGAGACCCGCCGATCTGGGTTCAAATCCCAGTGC
>CAZVNH010000109.1:0-5885 GCA_964628575.1 uncultured Thermoplasmatales archaeon
ATTATATGGTATTTTATCAGATCCATTTCTAAATCTTAAATATACTTTATAAATATCATTCATTGTAATAGTTGAATTGGACAAAACACTGTTTGTTTTAATAGCTTCACAAAATTGTTCTATTTCCGATCCACTCATATTATTCGTAATTTTGATAATTGTATTTTTATTGTTCTCATAAATTTTTTCGCCTGATAAATAAATATCTAATAATTTTTCTCTTAAAGAATCTGAAGGTAATTCTAATTTTATTTTATAATCAAAACGTCTCCATACTGCTGAATCCAACAAATGTTCATGATTTGTTGCGGCTATAATGGGTTTTTTAAGATTATCTATATTCTGTAGAAGAGTATTAACAACTCTTTTTAATTCTCCCAATTCATGAGAGTCATCTCTCATTTTTGCAAAAGCATCAAATTCATCTAAAAATAATAAGCAAGGTTTGTTGTCAACATAATCAAAAAGTTGCCTAATATTCTTCGAGGTGCTACCTAAAAAAGATGAAATTAATCCATCTATTCTAACAATTACTAAAGGCATTTTTACTTTACCTGCAATATATTTAGCTGTTTGACTTTTACCTGTTCCTGGAGGTCCTGATAATAATAAATTTCTATATCCTTTTATTCCATTATTAATAAGTTCTTCATTTCGATTAATAACATCAATGTATTCTTCAATTTGTGATTTTATGAAATTAGGAATTATTAATGGAACATATATTTCATCGTATGTTTCTATATATGCAAGTGGCAGTCTTGATTCACCATCAACTGGAATGTCCCTTAAAGCTAAATTTTTTGATTCCATTGTAATTGATTTACTTTTTAATAGTGCGTTTCTTATTCTTGTTGCAGATCGTTTTTCATCTTCTTTTTCTAATTTTTGTGCCAATAACTCTGCATAATTGAATAATTTTTGAGGGTTATTTTTTAAACCTGCATCAATGATTTCGATAAGTTCAGATATATGTTTCATGACACCACCATATTGGGACAATACAAGATAATATGGGACAAGTATATAAATATATTGGGACAAAATGGTTTTTAAAATAAAAAGCTTTAAATATTGCTTAGTTATTTACTAATGTAATAAGCTATATATTAATTATTTGTGGCCTATAGGGAGGTGCAACTCCCTTAGGCTCGGAGAAATACGAATGCTGGGTAGCAATCATAATATCTCCAAATCAATTATTGAAAAAGAGATATATAATACATTCGAACTATTCAAAGAATCAAAGAATATAACTATAGTGGACTTTCTAAACACATTACAACTTACTTGGCTTGATCAAAAAAGTTATCGTAAGATAAAATACTCATACGAATCACTTTACAAACTTTTAATTTTCAAACAACTTAAAGGAGTAAAATTCCAAACACGACTTGAACGATACTTAAAAAAACATAACGATGAACGAAAAAAGCTTGGATTTGAATCTGTACCAGATCAAAGAACAATAAGTTATTTTCTTAACAGTATTTTAGATGAAGAAACTAAGAATAATATTGATTTTATAGTTCAGAAAATAAATGAAATATCTGAAAAATTTGGAATAATACTTGATATAAAACTATTAACACCAGAGAAACAAAATATCAAAACAAAAAGAACATTCCAACATAATAAAAATATTAAAACTAAAGAGATAACTCAACTGTTCAAGAAACGTTTCTCTTCAGTTATCGATCTTAATACAAATAGTAATTGTATCTACTCTAAAAATGATTTGATTAATTTATTACTTCATATGTGTAATACTACTGATTTTGCAGAAAACGGAAGCCATACACTCAAAATAAATAGAGATAAAATACCTGATGGTGACACATTGTTATATCATCTGAAGAAATATGAGGATCTTGATCAAGTTAAACGAATGTTTATCACTATGTTTGAAATGATCTGGGAATCTGCAAGAAAAGCAAATCATTTTCCAAGAACAGTAGACTGTAGCATAGATTACACGAGTTGGCATTTCTATGGAGATAAAAATGCTCCAATGGTTGCAGAAATGAAACCAGACCGTGGTACAACTCATTGTTACAAGTTTGCAACAATAAATATCTCTGAAAATAATCAAAGGTTTACACTTCTTGCAATACCAGTTGGACCATTTGATAACAAAGAAGAAATATTGAAAACACTCTTGGATTATGCAAAACAGCGTGTAAAAATCAGACGACTCTATGTTGATAGAGGGTTTTTTGATAGTAAATCTATTGCTTTGTTTAAACGGTATCAAATCAAGTTCTTGATGCCTTGTACAGCTAATGAAAGAATCAAAAAAGTCCTTGAAATAGTTCCAGCACCATCTGTTATAAAAGATTATGAAATGAAAAATACATTGTTTAATGTAGTTGTTGTAAAAGATGATAAGAAAGATAAGAGAGCATTTGCAACAAATATAGATTTTAATGAAAGCGATATTGGGCTTTCTGAAAGGATATTCTATTTATACTCAAAAAGATGGTCGATAGAGACTTCTTATAGAGTTAAAAAGCATTCATTCAGACCTAAGACAACATCAAAGAATTACTTTATAAGATTATTCTATTTCTTATTTTCAGCACTTATGTACAACCTATGGTTGCTGGTAGATATATTGATCTGTCTTGCTCTTCTTGGATATTTTAATGGAAAACATATCATTACATCGAAATATTTTGGAAATATGATGCTCTCTATTGATCCAGGGGGTTAACAAGATGAGTTTTTCAGTTATTATTCAATATTCAATTAGTTTTTACTAGATTCATATCTAATTATTCTTGAATTTTTTATCACTATTTTGATGTTTTCTGTAGAAATATTAATCAAATAGGTGCTCATTCTCTGGTCGTAGCATGTCTTTATCACAGTTTTTCGTTCATTGGTAGGGACTTTCGGAACTACTGCATATACCAGATAGTGTGTAATATCGTAGTGGGGAATCTGTAGTGGAAAATTAGTAGTGGTCAATCATCATCGTCAATCCAAAATTCACAATCATTTATATCTTTATCAAAAGGACAAGAATGAATACACAAATCACACTCACCCATAATTAATCCACGATTAATCTCCTCTTTTGACAAAATAGATTTTCTATTACATTTAAAAGTATACTCAACTGGAATTTCTAACAGTGTATCAATAAGGTTATGTGCTTCTTTAACTGTTAATTCAGCAATATCTTTTTTTTGTAGATTACTACAGAAATCATTAATTATCTTATTATCTTGTTCTTTCGATGACTCATAACTTGATAGTATTTTAATATATTCGATTTGTTTTTCAGTTGCTTTTCTCACCGACTAATCACACATTGTCTAATGATTATTTACTATTTGTATTCTTTTCTTTTGATATTGACATTTTGTGTAATTTGGGTTTACAAACTAATTTAAACAACCTTTTACATTAAATATTTTGGTCTCCTCTTATATGCGTTGTTCACCAAACTACGCTAAAACGTGTAGAAGACTTTTGACAACATTAGGTTTTCTATCAAAAAAGAGGAGACCTTAAAAAATTAAATTATTTTAAATATATCAAGTATTATTAAGTATTGGATGGGAAATGCAAATATAGATGAGGAATTAAAGAAAGAAATAGAACAATTATTAAAAGATAAATATTATCATGCTAAATATCAAACTCTTAAAGGATTTATTGATAATGCTTGTTTAGAGCAAATAGAAAAGATTAAAAGAATTAGAAAAAAATAATCACTGTACAATCAATTAAAATTTAGTTTGCCACACATGTTAAAAAATGTTTTAAATTATCTTTAAGTCTCATACTCAAAGAGTAATATCTATCATCTTGACTTACTTTACTTATTTCATCTAATAATATTTTTAAATCCTCTAATATTTCTGTTCTAGGAAATAAAAGATAAGCTCTTTTATAATAATCAATTGTTTTTATTATGTCTCCTTTTTCTCGAAATAATTTTCCCATATCATTATAATAATAATCTGAAACTTTTTCATATTGTTGTATTTGCTCCGATAATTGTTTACTTAAATCTTTCATATTTTTAAAATGAATCCAATCTAAACCGTGTAAATCATTTGGTATATTTACCTTGTAATCTTTTACTAAAATCAATTCCTTACCAAAAGATGTCATTAAACCAAGTTCAAGAAATAAATTAGGAAAACTCTTTGATGGGGTTTCAGTTGTATAAACTAATATTCCAATAGGAACAGATTGTATTTGTTGACATATTTTGCAATATAAGTTTTTTCCTCTTTCATTTTTTGCTAATATTACATTGTAATTCTCATTATTTAATGAATTAATAATAGTTTTTTCAATTTCATGAATTTTTTCAAATATTTCCTGTTCACTTTCATCTGGATAAGCGATTATCAAAAATGCAGTCTTAATTTTCGGTTTAATTAAATTTTTTGAACATTCATCTCCAGAATTTGGACAAATTATCATATCTTACCTACAAAAAATTATTTTTTTCTGATTCCTTTATATGGTTTTTTATCCGATTTAACTGAAATTATTTTTCCTTTCTTCGTATCTATTTTTACCCATTTTTTTATTTTTGGATTTAAAACTTGGATTCTATTTTTTCTAAATCCCATTTCTCTTTCATCCTTTTTTATAAAGTCTATATTGTTGTCTTTAGATTTATTATTTTCTTCTTGTTTTTGCATAAATACTTTTTAGGTATTTTTAAGTATTTAAAAGTATTGGATAATCCTTATATACTCCTGTTAGATTACTATTATTGGTGAACAACGTATGGTAGAAAAATTAGATATTAAAGAAATGGTAAATGTTAGAAAAGCAAGAGGAATGACGTTACTTGAGGAAGGATTCGAACCAACAGAGGTTAATCCTCATACTTGGATAGTACCAAGTCAAACAGGAAATGGGACATATACTGTGAATGTTCAAATGAGGTATTGGCATTGTACATGCCCAGATTTTGAAATAAGGGGAGTACAATGTAAACACATTAATGCAGTTAAGATATGGAAAAACCTTAAAACAAAATTCGAGCAATTACATCTTAAAGTAAAACAAAAAATCAGTATTAAAGAATCTGATGTTAGTTGTTGTAAGTTTTGTCATTCAAAAGAGATAACTAAATATGGAGTTAAAAATGGTAAACAGGTCTATTTCTGTAAATCCTGCAATCGAAGGTTTGTAAACAATATTGATTTTGAAAACATGAAATACAATCCCAAGATTATTGCTCTTACACTTGACCTATATTTCAAGGGAGTAAGTCTACGTAAAATAAGCCACCATCTCAAACAATTCTATGAACTAAAAATATCTCATAAAAGTGTGTATAACTGGATAGAAAAATATATTGGAATAATGAATGAATATGTAAACAGTATTCAACCAGATATAGGAACAGTTTGGCATACAGATGAGATGTGTGTAAAAGTAGGTAAAACATGGGAATATCTCTGGAATGTAATGGATGAAACAACCCGTTATCAATTAGCGAGTGTTGTAAGTACAGAAAGAAAAGTACGTGATGCAAGAATGGTATTTCAAAAAGCAAAAAAGAACAGTGGTGGTCGTAAACCCAAATATATTGTTACTGATGGTTTACATACTTATAGACCTGCAATCAAAAAAGAATTTACTACTAATGACCATAGCACCGAGCATCTATGGAATGTAGGATTACAGCACCATCCAAACAACAACCATATCGAAAGATTGCATGGTACTGTTAGAGAAAGAGAGAAAACAATGCGTGGTTTAAAAGTTGAAGATACTCCAATAGTAGAAGGACACAGACTTTATTATAACTTTATTAAACCACATCAGGCACTTGATGGACGTACACCAAGCGAGGAAGCAGGTATCACTATAGAAGGCGATAATAAATGGCTTACACTTATGAAAAA
>CAZVNH010000109.1:5895-8042 GCA_964628575.1 uncultured Thermoplasmatales archaeon
GGATAGAGTAACTTTAAGTATGGTTGCATCAAATTATTACAAGAACCTTGAAGATAATTTAATATTTTTAGATAAAAAAAAGAATGTAAAATTGTTGAAAAGTTGTGTTATTTTTGGAGCAAATGCAAGTGGAAAAACTAATGTAATTCATGCAATAAATGTATTAAAAAACTTAATATTGTTTTCACATAAAAATCAAAAAGGTGATAAATTTTATTATGTACCTTTTAAATTAGATGATAATTATATTGGAAAACCAACAAAATTTGAAATTGTCTTTATTCAAAAAGGAATTAAATATAAATATATTCTATCTCATGACCGAGAAAAAGTTATCGAAGAAAAACTTTACTATTGCCCTAAGAATAAAATTTCAATAATATTTGAAAGAACTAATACAAATGATTATAAATTTGTAAGGCAAAAAGCTAAACAAAGATTTATTGCTGAAAGAACATTAGATAATGTTTTATATCTATCTAACGCAACAAAAGAAAAGTGTGAATTGACAACAGATGTATTTGATTGGTTTAATGAAAAATTACTTACAATTGGACCAGCAGATTACCCATTTAATAAAAATTATACTGCTGATTTGATGAATTCAGATAAATCACTTAAAAAATTTATATTAAATTCGATTATAGAATCAGATATTGGTATTAATGATATTTCTTCAGAATCAAAAAAAATGGAATTTCACGATGAAGAATTACCAGATAAAATAAAAAATGCTTTTAGAACTATAATACAAGAAATTGAAAGTACTGTTAAAGATAATCTTGAAAAAAATTTTGATGACCCTTTTCAAACAGTATTAATTAATACATATCACAGAGGTTTTTCAAAAGAAAAAAAAGAAAAAAGAGTGAAATTTGAATTAGATGAAGAATCTGAAGGTACAAATAGATTGTTTTCGTTAATTGGATATTGGACTGAAGCAATTTTATATGGAAAAATTATAATTGCTGATGAGTTAGATACTAAATTACATCATTATTTACAAACATATATTATAGGAATGTTTCATAATCCAAAAATAAATGATAATAATGGACAATTAATATTTACTTCACATAATTTTCTTCTATTAGACCAAGAGTTATTTAGAAGAGACCAAATATGGTTTACTGAGAAGGATTTTAAAAAAGGTGTTACAGATTTATATTCGTTAAATGAATTTAGTGAAAGAAATGATAGAGATATATTAAAAGCATATCTCTCAGGTAGATATGGTAGTATACCTTTTATTAAAAATACATCTCAAAAGGTTTTTTGATGAAATTTTATTCTAAAAGAAAAAGAAATATACGAAAATTATGTCATGTCTTATTAATAATTTGCGAAGGAGAAACTGAAGAGAATTATTTTCAAAACTATAATAAAAGAGAATATAGAAATATTACAATTAAAACACCTAATACTAATGATACAGACCCCAAAAATCTTGTTAAATATGCAAAATCAATGAATAAAAAATATAATCCAGATATTACTTGGTGTATTTTTGATACAAATAGTTGTACTCAAAAAGAAATTGATAAAGCTTATAAAAATGCTGGTTCTAATGTTTCGATAATATGTACTAATCCTTGTTTTGAATTATGGTTTTTACTTCATTATTGTGCTATAACAAATCCTTTAACAAAAGAGGATACAATAAAATTTCTAAAAAAGCATATTTCTGATTATAAAAAACCTAATGATATATTTCCGATAATATATCCCTTTACGGATAAGGCTCTTAATAATGCAAAAAAATTAAACAAAATGCATATCAGTAATGGATTGGATTTAAAATGTCTAAAATGTAATCCATCAACACAAGTATTTCAAATAGTTGAATATATTACAAATATTATTTCTAAATTATAATTATATTTTTTAAATTAATCTTACTAAAGTAACATATACAAAAAATATTTATTTCATTTTTTTATTTGTTTTAATAATATGGGAGATTGAACCTTCAATGGATTCAATAAGAACTCCCTGTGGTGTACGGAGCATTACCTGCCTTACAAGCGGGAGGCGTGGGTTCGACTCCCACTTATCTTTATAAATCACTACTACTTTTCCACTACTAATTCCCCACTACACTTTTACACAGAACCAAAAACCAAAAATTTTATATAGAAGTGATTATA
>CAZVNH010000110.1:0-8026 GCA_964628575.1 uncultured Thermoplasmatales archaeon
GAGAATATTAAAACAAAAAAATGGCGAATCCCCAATCGCGGAAGAAACCAAAAAACCTATGAACCCAAAAGATTACTCAAAACTAAAACAAATAATACAGGCGGCGAATCCCAGTATCTTGGATTTGAAGTTTGGGTGTGAAATAGAAGATAAACACAGAAAAAAGATGTGGGGCAAGAACAATCAAATAGGAATTATTATACATCGGAGATATGATTTTTATAATGTTATGTTTGTGCCAAAGGGTTTATCCGTAGTCCCTGATAAAAGAATATACTCAATCGGATTATTGAATAATAAAATAAGAATCAAAATCCTCGGTCGCCCTATCCGCCTTGCTGATTGTCTTTTAGCTTTAGAAAAAGAATATAATCTTGTTTTTCCGCTTCCAAATAAGACAAACGATTTAGTCGGCACAACTCATTTGGCAAAACTTATAGAATTATATGACCTCAAAGACGACAACCTTGACCATCAGTCAGATGAAACCAAACAATTCCTCATCAACCTCTTACTAAATAAATAAAAATATGAAATTAGAAAAACAAGTAATATCATTAGAATACGCCAAAAGATTAAAAGAGCTTGGGGTTAAACAGGAGAGTTTGTTTGAATGGAGAAAGTATCGTGATGGAGACCACGATGTATGGGTTGTATGTAATAAATATGCTGATGATTGGACTGATGCTTGGGGTCGCTCTAAAAAATGTTTAGACAAAGTTGATGCCTTCATCGTAGCTGAGTTGGGAGAGTTGTTGCCAGAAGATTATTTCTCTGGAAAGTATTTCAGTAAAGGCAATTATCATATTGTAGATAAAGAAGGAATTACCAAAGCGGAAGCCAAAACCGAAGCCAATGCCAGAGCTAAAATGCTCATCTACCTCTTGGAAAACAAACTAATAACCCTATAACCCTATGAGCAAAAAATTAAAAATTGCTTTTGATGTAGATGATACTTTAATAATCCCAAGCGTAGCCGGATATGCTAAAGATGTTCCTAACTATGAGAACATAGCGATATTTAATTGGTTCAAGGCACAGGGACATCATATGATTATTTGGAGCGGTAGTGGTATTGATTGGGCTAAAACTTGGGCTGAAAAACTTGGATTAAAAGCGGATGAATATTTAATGAAAGGAGCAATCCCTGTTGATATTGCTTTTGATGATTGTGATGTTGAGCTTGGAAAAGTCAATATAAAAGTAAAAAGAATAAATAATAGCATTAGCAGGAAAGAGTGGAATAAAAATAAGAGACAAACCTCTTACTAAATAAATAAAAATATGAAAACATATAGAAAAAGACAAAAATCAAGATTAAATAAGAAAAAACTAAAAAGCATAAGACGAGGCAGAACTGGGAGTCGGAAAAGACAATGGGGTAAGAAAAAGAAAAAAGAAGGAATAAAAAAGAAAATGGTTCACAAGCCACTAATCAAAACCCACTAATCAAAACTAAAAAATAATAATAAAATAATAATAAATAATTTAACTTAACTTATTTTTATGATTCAAAAAATACCACAAGAAAATTTAGGATTTGTTTTCGGTATTCTTGTAGACCGAAAAGATCCCTTTACTGAAAGAAAAGTTTTGGGCGCTCCATTTAATAAAATAGAGCTTAAAGAAGCACTAAGGGAATCCGATGGAGAAAGAAGATATTTAGAAAAACAATCTGTTGAATGGTTAAAATCAGAAAAAGAAATCCCTGAAAAAACCCCCGTATCAAACTATCATTTACTATCAGGGGTTACTATTATTGATTATAATACAATAGAAAGACTAAAAAATGCTATAGATAACAAGACAGGAAAGAGTCCCATTCTCCAATCAATCAAGAAGAAATTATCTTCTAGAGCAAAAGCAAAAATACTCGGGAAGATAATCATTTCCCAAGACTACAAAGAACAAATTATAGAGACAATCGCCCAATTTAAATATAGCAAAAAAATCTTTAATGATTGGGGATTACAAGAAAAAATAAAAAGAGGTAGAGGTATTAATATACTTTTCACGGGGAAATCGGGAACTGGAAAAACCTATTGTGGTGAAATTATCGCTGAATATTTAGGTCTCCCTTGCAAAATCATCTCTGTAGCTAGTTTAGAAAGCAAATTCGTCGGTGAATCAGAGCAAAATGTAGCAAATATGTTTAAGGATTTGGATGGCAAGCATATAATAATCATTGATGAAATAGATAGTTTCCTCTCTTCTAGAGCAGATTCTTCACATGAACATAATTACAAACTTACTAATCAATTCTTGATGGAACTCGAGCGACATAATGGAATATGTATAATGACTACAAATAGACCTATTAAATTAGATAAAGCAGTTAGAAGAAGAATCGACTTAATCCTCGAATTTAAAGACCCAGATTTCGATGAAAGAAAGAAATTATGGCAGTACATGATTCCTAAAAAACTTCCAAAGAATAAAATTAATTATGATAAAATAGCTCAGTATAAAATTAATGGAGGATTAATCAAAAATACTGTATTAAGAGCTGTCAGGAAAATGGTTCACCGGAATATTAAAAAGATGAATAATAGCTTACTTATTGAATCGATTAAACAAGAATTAGAATCTAATCAAAGTATAGAAGCAGGAGATTTTTCTACGTAAATCAGTAATTTTATTATTAAAATTAGTGACTTGTAGAAAAGGATAAAAAAACTCCGTGGTATAAATTCTGGAAAAAATAACCATTTTTTAAACCAATGAAAAAATTCTTAATAAAAATTGATAATCTCCAATTCAAGCTAGTGAAAATCTTAATTTTAAGATTAGTCAGGAAATACAAATATAAACATCATAAATTTTATTTTCTAATAAGAATACTAGTAATTGATAGTATCCTTTTTGTCCTTTGCATATTAGTCTTAACTCCTTTAGGGATGTCTTTAAACAGAGACGAAATATCCAGAATAATATTTCATATGTTTGTATGGAGTATATTATTTTTTGTTACTTTACTTATTATTAGATTAACAATTCAAGTATCTCAAATATATGATTTTATCTGGAATCTCAGGAAAAATCCAGTTGTCTATCAAATGGAGAAAGAATCTTGTAAAGAATCATTTAAAAAACAAAGAAAAACCAGATTACTCCTCACTTCTATAAGAATCTTTTTCTTACCTCCTTTTATACTTTTATTTTGTATTCATAGCAATAATTGGCTTGAAATGCTACTTCCTCTTTTCTTAATTATCCATTTTTATATAACTCACTTTATCCATGATTATACACTTTATGTTTTCGATTTAGAACCTCCCAAAAAGAAAAAGAAAAAAGTAAAAGCATCAGATTCACTAACTGAAATAATGAAAGGAGTATTTAAAAAATTAATTGAGGGAGCATTAAAACCAGTTTTACAACCTCAAAGAATATAAAAATATGTCAAGAAAGAAAACAACTTCAAGTAATTTTTTTCAAGGAATGCTAGTCGGCGAACTAGCAGTATTTTTATTATTAATGATAATAGGAAGATTCTCCCCAATAAAAGTAGAAGCGATACCCTACAACCAAGGAGATGAACGCTTTGAAAAATATATGGCATTAGATATTACTCTAGAAAAAATAGCAAGTAGAAAATATATTGTAGATAAATATAATTGTGTTGATTTCAGTAAAGATTTAGTTAAAGAATTAGAAAGTATTGGAATTAAAGCAGAGGTTATTCATGGAATCGCTCCTTTAGGAGAAAAAGGGGAGAATTTTCATGATTTTGTCGGTTTCTATATCTATATCGAGCCACAATCAGGTAGATTTGTAACTCCTTGGGATGGATATAAAAGATTATAACAAGAGAGTCTCACCGAAAAGAGGGCTCGAGAAAATCTCGGCTGTGGAAATTAAATCAATTTTTAAAAAAATATGTTTGATGTGTCTACAATAATTCCTATGATGGATATTAAAGTAATTAAAACAAAAGCAAAAAATCTACAACCAGGTGATTTATTCTCAAGTATGGGAAAGGTTTATTGGAATATGAATAATATAAGAATGCACAAAAGTTTAGGTGAAAAAATATATATCAGGACCGAAGAACCTTGCCCTAAAGACCAAGAAAACGTAACAGTTTATAAAATAATAATAAAGAAAGGAGGTAAAAATCAAAAATGATAACTCATAAGATATTTTATAACAAAGATGTCAAAGCGGCTCTGGTGAAATCCATTGACATGAACTTACCTGCTCTTTTAATAGGAGAAACTGGGACAGGTAAGACAAGTTTCGTATATGATTTAGCGAAACAACATAATAAAGCAAAGCAAGTAATCCGTGTAAACTTAACCGGACAAACTGGAGTTGACGAACTAATTGGAAAATACTTAGCTAATAAACAGGGGACTTACTGGGTTGATGGTTTACTTATCCATGCTATGAGAAAAGGATATTGGATAGTACTAGATGAAATTAATATGGCTCTTCCAGAAATACTTTCAAAACTACATTCACTACTTGACGACGATAGGAAAATCATTCTTAATGAAAAAGAAGGGGAAATTATCACACCTCACAAGAATTTTAGATTTTTCGCCACGATGAATCCATCCGAAGAGTATGCTGGAACAAAAGAATTAAATAAAGCATTCCTTTCAAGATTCCCAATTGTAATTGAAATTGATTATAGCCCTGATGAAGCAGATATCTTAAAGGATAGAACTGGAATCGAATCTGGCTTAGCCCAGGAATTAGTAATGATTGCTCGGGAAATAAGAAAGAATAAAAAAGAAGAAAAATTAACTTATGTTTGCTCTACAAGAGATTTAATCCATTGTGCTTCACTGATTAAAAAAGGTATTAAAAAAGAATTAGCCATGCAGATTTCAATACTCAATAAAGCTCCTTCTGAAGAAAGAACACCATTAAAAAAATTAATCTCTTTAATGACAGGTGACGAAATAAAAATAACCAGTGATGTTTCTTATCCGTCTATCGCAGAAATGATTGATGATACAAAAGAAATGCACAAGACTGTAAAGGAAAAAAATGAACGGATTAAATTCATAGAACAACAATATACTAATTTATCAGAACAACTCCATAAAGTATCAACGGAAAATACTAAATTGAGGGAACAACTTGGTGGAAATGCGCATTTATTATCATCGTTTAGGATTGGTGATAAAGTAAAAGTAATTATAGGAAAACATTATAAATTTTCCAAAGAGGGAAGCGAAGGAATTATTGTAGACACATCAAAATCGAGAATAACAGCAGAGGTCAAGTTCCATAAATTAACTGGAGGTCAAGGACATCCAACGCCCTCAATATTCTCTATTCGTAAAGAAGATTTACAATTAATATAATACCAGATAAATAAAATATGACTTCTGATGAGTTTTCACTAATAGCAAACTTAATATCTAAATCAGTTAGGATTAGGTGTGCGCCTAATTCCGATAAAGATGATACAACATGGAAAGCAAATCTAAAAAATAGAATAATTTATTATCCGCAAAGCACTCGTTACTTAGATTCTGATTTAGGATATCTTATTCATGAAGTTGGGCATCTCAGATTCTCAACGGCGATAGCCGAATTAAAATCTGGAGGATTTGATTTCATAAAATGGGTCAGAAAATTTGGAAAACCGGCTGAACAGATTTTTGCATTAATTAATGCTCTTGAGGATTTACGAGTTGATACTTTAATGCAACAAACTTATAAAGGAGCTTCAAAATACCTTAAAGCATCTTACCAAATAAGTTTAATAGAAAGTATCGAAAATGTTAATTTCACGAAAAAATATAATCCTCTTGGATATAAAAAATGTTGTAAGCAAAGTTGGCTACATTACTGTAAATACTTACTTTGGCGATACGCTTCAGGTGAAAAAGTAGCACAGGATTATTTAAAAAGATGGAATGTAAAAAATAATGTCAGAAAAGCGATTACTAAAAGCCAACCCATTCCTCTCCTTCTAGAAAAAGTACAAAAGTGTAAAAATACAGAAGAAGTAATCCAATTGATACAAAAACAATTACTCAAAATATATTTACCTCTATGTAATAAAGAAGATAGTCCAAAAAAACAATGGGAACTAAAACAACTTAAAAAATTATTTGAAGAACTTATTAAAATCCTTAAAAAGATAAAAAAAAGAGGACGAGGACAGGGAAGAAAAGAAATAATACTTAAAAAAATAGGTTTAACAAAAAAAGAAAAAAAGAAAATGGGAAACCAAGGAACAGCTGCTTTCCTCCCTCCATCAATATCGAATAGAAGGATGACTTGCCAGGAATTAATGGAAATTACTAATCTTTATTTAACTGGTGCTCGTAAAGCTATCTCAATCCTTAAAGATATCGAGATACAAAGATACGAAGGTAATTATGAATCGGGTAAATTACAAAATAGAAAATTATATAAGATAAAAACAGGTCAGACGAAAATTTTTACAAGGAAAACTGGTGAAGTCAAAGAATCAAGAGATATGGCTTTCGCCTTATTAATCGATGAAAGTGGAAGCATGCAAGAGTCTATTAACTCTTCTATAATAAGAAATCGGAGTCAAGGGGCTGTTATTTCAGCGGCTCTTTTAGGAAAAGCATTAGAAATATCAAAAAAACCTTGTGCTATTTTCGGGTTCGACACTGGTTTTTACATCCACAAAAGATTTAATGAGAAACTAAGTTTTCAGGAATTAGCAGATATGACTCATCGTTGCGGTGGAGGAACCTTAGAACATCAAGGAGTTAAAAAGGCGATGAGATTCCTCAAACAACAACCCCAGAAAAATAAAATCCTTATAGTCATTAATGATGGAGAAACAGCTGCTGGAAACCTCTTAGAAGAAGAAATTAAAAAAGCGGAAGAAATTGCCAAAGTGTATGGAATAGGGATTAACAGTCAAGCAGTAAAAAGATACTATAAAAACCATGTAGTTCTTACTGATCCTTCATTATTAGGTAAAGAATTACTAAAGATATTCAAAGCGCATGTTGGGGAAAGAACAAGATAAAATAATAAAATAATAGTATGGAAACTAATCTTAAAAAAGAAATAAAAAGACCAGAAACTTTTAAAGAGTGGAAAAAACTTATTAAGAAACAAATTCCTTACATAAATGTGAAACCATTTTCTCATAGTATTATTAATGCTGCCCTCTCAACAGTTACTAAAAAATATGGCAAGACTCGTGCTAATAAAATCATTGAAGATTTAGGATTAGAAAAATTTGGATGGAAACAAAAGAAGTAAATCAGAAAGGTTGACTTCAATAAAATAAAAAAATATAATTTTAAAAAGGGAAGAGAAGAAAAAAGGAGGAAAAAAAAGGAGAAAAAATATTATGAAGAAAAAAATTTCAAGTTATAGTGACGCCATCCAAGAAGCTAAAAAATTAGTATCAGATTATCACAAAGAGCACATTATTTGTCTTTACTTAAACTCGAGAAAAGACTTAATCAAAGCAGAACTAATTAGTATAGGAACACTTACTAGTGTCTTAATCCATCCAAGAGAGATTTTTAGACCTGCTCTAGTTAATCGGGCTAATTCTATTGTCTTATTACATAATCACCCTTCAGGAAGTCCAAATCCAACAAAAAAAGATATAGCCATAACTAGGAAACTAGAAGAAGGAGGAGAAATCCTCGATATCGAATTAGTTGACCATGTAATTTTTACTGACAAAAAAAATTACTTTTCATTCTGTGAGGAACATTTATTGTAAAATAAAAAGATGACTAATTATGAGAAGATAAAACAAATATTAATCAAGGTTTATCCTATTAAGTACAAAGAACAGAAATATTGCCCTTCATGTTATGAAAAAGGGGATTCTTATTTGAGTGATTGTCATAATTTCTGCTCAAAATGATGGATACTTAATAATCTAGACAATAAAAAAATATTAAAATTAACAACATGAATAAAAAAGATTACCAAAAAATAAAAGAAATAAATGTAGCAATACTAATAATGATCGAAGATTTTATGAAGAGGAGAGGACTTAAGATGGCAAAAAAAATATCTTCGAGGGGATTCTTCTCTTCATCAACCTGGGATGAAA
>CAZVNH010000111.1:0-8023 GCA_964628575.1 uncultured Thermoplasmatales archaeon
ATATCGTGAAAGTATCCTGTGTATCATCATATGTATAAGCAAGATGAGTCCATTCATCATTCTGAATATCAGTATTTCCATCAACACCATCAGTTCCCTGATAATCCCAATGAAAATCATAATTCTCCATGGTATTTGATATACCCCAGCTACCATCACCATTAGTGAAAGCTATATGTTTGCATAAGAGCCATTGCTGGTTAAATTCCCATACATCTGCATCTCCTCGTCCTACATCCTTAGGGTATATCCATAATTCAATTGTAAAATCATTTATTAGATCTAGCTCATCTGAATCAGTGACAATTACATAATCATCAACACCGTCAAATGATAAAGCATTATTCCAACCAGCATCAATCCACTGTGCTCCATCTATAGCACCGTGATTATCATTATCTGATTCATCATATGCAGTAGATCCTGATCCTGTATCAAAATTCCAATACCCAACAGGGTCAATAGGTCCAGTTGTCGGCGGGTTATATATGTCAGGAGTGTTCTCAACATCAACAACATAATTTACAGTATCTGAGTAATCCTCACCATCATAACTTCTTGCATAGATGGTATGAGAACCATCTGTAAAACCTGTTGTATCCCAAACAAAACTCCAAGATGAGGTACCTGCTGCAGTATTCCATGTATTATCATCTATTTTTATCTCAACTATTTCAACAGTTCCATCTAAATCATCAGCAGTACCAGTTAATTGAACAGAACCTGATAATATATCTGTGATACTGTCTATTGTTACAGTTGGTTTTTCATTTACAGCTGGAGGCTCACTTTCTAAATAGTTCAAACCCCAGAACTCAGATGGCTGAAGAACCCTATTATAAATCACTATTTCATCAAGAAGTCCATCAAATGTATGCCAGATAGGATTATACTCTTCACAACCAATATATAGATCACGATTAGTGTTTTGAATATTATAACTCCTAGATCCTTGATTATCAACAGCACCATTTACATATAAAGTGAAAACATCATTTGTATCATCATAAGTATATGCAAGATGAGTCCATTGATTGTTCTGGATAGCCGTGGTTCCACCAAAACCCTCTGTACCCTGATAACCCCATTGAAAATCATATTCCTCCATTGGATTTGCAATACCCCAGCTACCATCACCATTGATAAAGGCTTTATGCTTACAAATAATCCATTGTTGGTTATAATACCAAACACTTGCTTCTCCTCGGCTAACATCGCGTGGATAAATCCATAGCTCAATTGTAAAATCATCAGTTAAATCAAGATCATCAGAATCACTGATTAGAATATAATCATCAGTACCATCAAAATCTAAAGCCTTATCTTTTTTACCATTAACCCAAGTGGCACCTGTAATTATACCAATATTATTGTTGCCTGATTCGTCATATGCAGTAGATCCTGATCCTGTATCAAAATTCCAATACGCAACAGGATTATCAGGACTATATAATCCCTCAGAAACTACATTATCTACGGTTACATCAATTGAAGAAATATCAGAATATTGCTCGCCATCATAACTACGCACAGATAATATATGAATACCATCAGCAAGATTTGTGGTGTCTAAAACATAACTCCAGCTAGTGGTACTAGTAATAGTGATCCAAGAATCAGTATTAACCCTGAACTCTACATGTTGAACAGAACCCTCATTATCAGACGCAGAACCAGTAACTATCACTGAATCAGAAATAGTATCCCCATCTAACGGGAAAGTAATAGAGACAGAGGGTTTCTCATTTCCTGAACTAACAACATTGAAATGGTCCTGCACCTCACCTGCAGACAAAGCCCTACTATAAAGATGGACTTCGTCAAGTAAACCCTCATAGGAGGCCTGACCCGGCTGAGTGCCAATTATAAAATCTTTATCATTATTTCTAATATCAATATTTGGAGAATCTTGTATATCTAAAGCTCCGTTAATGTAAATGTTCATTTGATTAGATGAATCAATAAAAGTGAACACAACATGTGTCCATTCATTAGTTTCAATAATTGAACTTGATTTCAAATTATACCATCCTGGAGTATTTTCAAATAAAATCTTTGAATCACCTTCAATGAACAGAGTCCAGGAATAATCATTATCCACAAGAGTAGTGTGTTTTGACATAACTGCTAAACGACCTAAGTTATCATATGTTTTCAGCCAGAACTCTAAACTAAAATCATCAGTAGGATCAAGCTCATCACTATCAGGTATTAATACATAATCATCAACACCATCGAAACTCAATGCATTACCTGAGATACCATCTGAGGACCATGTAGCACCATAGATAATTCCATCATTTCCAAAACTTGAACTATCAGATACAGTCGAGCCAGTACCTTCATCAAAACTCCAATAACCAATCAAGTCACTATCATCAAAACCAGAATCAGATAAAACGGTATCATTTACAAGAAAACATCCAAATGCTATTGATATAAGAAATAGATATATCGAGATTATCTGCGTTTTTTTAATGATTTTTGAAATCCTTTTCTTCATATAATTTCCAACCTCTATCTCCAGTAAATAACCTGGATTTCATGAAATTGAGAATATCTTTATCTTTTAAACTCTAATTGGAGCGATTTTTTGACTATTATTAAAGGGTTTTGGAAAGTTTTTTTGACTAAATGATTTAAAAATAAAAAAGTAATACATTTTGTTTAAAACATTTCCATGAATATAACTAAAAATTTCAAAATTATTAATAATTAGTATTTTTTAATTATTAAAAATAAAAAAAAGAAATGAGATTAGTAAATTCCATATTACTAATATTATTACACATTTAGTATGATATCAACTTTACCATCATTTTCATCTAAGGCAAGCCATCTATTTACTTTAATATTCCATTGTTGTCCAGTATCCTCATTTTCAATCTTGATATAATCGATATACCATCCATCTTTAGGTTCTGATGTATCTTGACGGATTCTCATATATTCTATCGTGTCAATTTTTTGAGCTTTTACTTCAAATGTATCTATGTTTCCTCTTTCAAAGTCATCTCTGTCTTCATCATCTAGATATATCTCCCCTGTAGATCCTTCAAATAATTGGCTTCCATGTCCATATAACGTTATAAAGACGTTTGCATTGGTTCCTGCATCTTTTATATCTCCTGTTTTTACTGAAATTTTATAATTTGCAGATTCTGTCCAATATCTATATTCTGAATGATAAGGTGGACCAAACCAAAGTTCTTTATTTGGACCACAGACATTACTATCCATAAAATTATTGCTACCCCAAGCATTTTCACCAGGGAAGTATTTACTCAGATCTGTGACAAAATATCCACCATGATTTGTTTTTAAATTATTAGGTATTTCTCTATCTAACATAGCCTCAGGTTCTCCAACATTGTTAAATCTACCATCATCAAAAATGGTTTTTACATTTGATATAAACGCAGCACCTTCTCCATTTACATCATCATCCATATCATCCCAAAATGGAACATTACTATAATGAGAGTCCTTATGATCATATGATGTATCAAGATACATATGATGCTTTCCTGCTGACATATATATAACTGGATTGTGACCGTTTTTGTCAGGAACTAATTCAAGCTCTGTATTATCTGGCCAGCATATAGGATCATCATTCCAATCACTAAGAATAACCTTAACAAGTTGCCAGGTTTTACCATCATGTGAAATTAACTTATATATTGCAACATCATTATCGCCAATATGAGAATCTTCTCCCTCATAAGCACCAGGACCATATCCACCATCATATCTGAACAAGAAAGTCCATCGAATTAGTATTTCATATACTCCATTATATCCTAAACCTGTATAACCATTAGGCCTTACTTGGAACAAGGTAATTGGTTCAAATGGCTGGCGATATTTTTCATAGCTGTCAAATCTAAAATATGGTTTAAAACCATTAGCAAGCTCTCCTTCTAGTTCATCCTTAAGTAAATCATTATCCCTATCTTCTGCTTTTTCTCTAGGATTATTTGGATCGATAAAGATATTTTCTCCAAATCTAATTCTTAGATTTTTATCAAAAACTATCTTATCTACATATTTTTCTGGGTTTTTTAATGGTAATGATAGATCATCAACTATTACAACATCATCACCTTCAAAACTGATGTAATCTGGATTTATTATTCTGAAATCATCATTTTCTGTCTGATCTTTTGGATTTGAAACTAGCAAATCATCAGAATTTGTTTCTTCTGATTCATCTTCTTGTTCTTTTTCTGGATTAATTTCAATTAAATCATCAGATTCTGAATTACCTAATATTCCTTCAATTTCATTTCCTACAAATGTATTCATATACAATATAGATACTAAAATGCAAATCACCAGCGTCGATATAATTGTTATTTTGGTTTTTTTATTCATTTTTTTTCACCAAAACTAAAAATCTGATAAAGAAACATTAAATGGCTCATTCAAAAACTCGACAAAACTGTAAAATAGATATAAAAAATTACATTTTTGGAGACTTAGATTATGATTGACTTGGATTTGAAAGATAAAAAAATTTTATATTATCTTGAAATGGATGCAAGGCAATCCCTTAGATCAATTAGTAGAAAAGTGGGTCTTTCAAAAGATGTAGTATTAAATAGAATTAAAAAGATGGAAGAAAAAAAGATAATAAATAACTATTATACTGTTATCAATACATTTAAACTTGATTTAACTCTTTTAAGATTCTATATAAAATTACAATATGTAACAACAGATATAAAAAAAGAAATAATTGATTGTTTTTTAGAAAATGAATCTACTATTGTTGTCGCTTCAATTGAGGGAAGTTATGATCTATCAATTATTTTCTCTATTAGAAATATTAATGAAATTTATTATTTTTGGGAAAAAACTTTAGATAAATTTAGAGATTATTTCGAGAATTATAATTTTTCATTGTATTATGAAGAACATCTTTATGATTATCTTTTTTTACTAAATAATAATCAAAATAAAAAAGAGAGGAAAAAACTTGTTATATATTCAAGTAAAGACAAAATCAAAATTGATAAACTTGATTATGAGATATTAAGCATCATTGGTCCAGATGCCAGAACACCTACTATTGAAATAGCTAAAAAATTAAAAACTAGTACCTCAATAATTCAGTATAGGATAAAAAAATTGATTGAATCTGATATAATTCTTGGATATCGAACAACAATAGATTTTTCAAAAATAGGTTTAAAATTTTTTAAATGTGATATCATCTCAAGAGATCATAGCGCTACTAATAAAATAGTAAAATATATCGAATTAAATCCATTTTTACGCGGAAGAGATATTTCAATTGGAAATGCAGATATTGAATTAACTTTCCATTTAGAAGACATAAGGTCACTTCATAATATAATCCAGGATATTTCAAATAAATTTCCAGGTGCTATTAGAAACTATAGATATTATAGTGATTTAACCTTACATAAATATGTGTATATTCCAAAGGAATTGTATAGATGATAAGATAGTTTATTTATTAAGAATAAAAAAATAGGATATAAAGAGAAAAAAATCGGGGGATTGAGGAGAATTAAAAAATTATTTTCCCTCAGATAAATTTTGTTTAGTAATATCTTTTCCAATAATGATCGTCATTTTCTCCAATTATTTTTTCCATCATTTTTTTATCACCATTATTAAAAATTCAAAAAACAAACATTAAACGACTTATCCAAAAACTCGACAAAACTGTAAAATAGATATAAAAAATTACATTTTTGGAGACTTAGATTATGATTGACTTGGATTTAAAAGATAGGAAGATACTATTTGAGCTTGACCTTGACTCAAGACAGTCATTCAGATCTATCGGAAGAAAGGTTGGTCTTTCAAAAGATGTAGTTTCAAATAGAGTCAAAAAACTTGAAGATATGGGAATAATAAAAAATTATTACACAGTTATAGATTATTCTAAATTAGGTTATAGTAATTATAGGATTTATCTTGGATTACAAAACACTAATCCAGAGATAGAGAATGAAATCATCGAGTATTTTGTCAAAAATAAGATTGTTTTTTGGGTCTGTAAGGCAAAAGGACCTATTGATATCGAAATCGCGGTTTGGATTAAAAATATCAGGGATTTTGATAATTTCTGGGAAAAAACCTTGCAGCGATATAGAAAATATTTTTCAAAACAGATTTTTTCTGCTTATCTTAATTTATACAACTTTAAATCATCCTATCTACTAGAAAAAAAAATTAATAATGCAAATATTATAGATTCAGAAATTACAGGTTTATCAAAAAAAGAAGAAAAAATCGATGATATAGATTATAAAATTCTTAGTCTTTTGGCTGATAATTCTAGAATGAAAACCTCAGATATTGCTCAGAAATTAAATTTGAGTTCTATTACTATCAGCAACAGAGTTAAAAATTTGGTGAAAAAAGAATTGATAGTCGGTTATCGAATATTTATTAATTTTTTAAAATTAGGTTATGAATTTTATAAAGTTGATATAACACTTACAGATTATAACAAAAGAAATAAAATCTTAGATTTTATTAAAACTAATCCATATTTGTTATATCATACAAAAACAGCAGGTTATGCTGATTTAGAATTTGATTTAGTTGTAAAAGATGTAAATCAGCTTATAAAAATAATTGAGGAAATTAAAATAAGATTTCCTGATACAATTAAATCTTACAATTATTTTTTCCAACCTGAGATTTACAAAATAAAATATTTCCCTGAAAGATAATACATAGGTTATGAGATTATGCAAAAACTAGATGTTAAAGATAGGAAAATACTATACGAGCTTGATCTTGATTCAAGGCAGTCATTCAGATCTATTGGAAGAAAGGTTGGTCTTTCAAAAGATGTAGTTTCAAACAGGGTAAAAAAACTCCAGGAAAATGGAATAATAATTCATTTTGGAACAGTTATTAATCTTTTAAAACTTGGCTATAACATATTTAGATTTTACTTTAAATATCAGTATATTTCACCAGAAAAAAAAGAGGAAATTATAAATTATCTTGTGAATAGTGATTATACTGCATTTGTTTATTCCATAAGTGGAAGTTATGATTTAATTGTGTTTATAATAACAAAAAATATCGAAAAATTTTATGAATTTTGGAATAAAACTCTTGAAAAATATGGAGACTATTTTTCAGAAAAAGTATTCTCCTTGTATATTAACGAAATAAGCTATAGTCCTTCTTTTTTAATTAATGAAAAAACAAGATCTGATACAAAACTAAGAGAACTAAGTTGTAATATTAAAACTGAGCATAAAATAGATGATTTTGATTTAAAAATCCTAAGGATACTTGATAAAAACGCAAGGATGCCTACAATTGAAATTGCTAAAAAATTTAATACGACAACTAAAACCATACAAAATAGAATTAACCAACTAATAAAATCTGGAATCATTCTTGGATTTCAAGTAATAATAGATTATACAAAAATCGGATATAATTTTGTAAAAGTAGATATCTTTTTAAAAGAGAGAAGTAAGGTTCCTAAAATCTTAAAATATATTGAATCTAATCCACATTTCACAGTACTTGATAGATCTATTGGATATGCAGACTTGGAACTTGAATTACAGCTTAATAGCATCGATGATATTCATCAAATTACTGAAGATATATCTAAAAAATTTCCAAATGTGATTAAGAATTATAATTATTTTAGAGTATTAAAGGTTCATAAATCAAATTTTTACCCATAATAAAAGGCATAAATTTATTATAATAATTCATATTTTTTTTTTTATTTTAATATAAGATATAAGGTCTGTATTATTTCCTTTTTTATTAACATTTTAAAAAACCAAGTTTTTTTAAATATTTCTCTTTATCTATTAATTATTATGGGCCTGTGGCCTAGCCTGGATAGGGCGGCAGTCTCCTAAGCTGCAAATCGCGGGTTCGAATCTCGCCAGGTCCGTGGAATCTGATAGGTAAAGCACCCATAACTAGCAGGTTTAATAGATTAGAATATTATTATAAAAATAATTTTAATATGAAAACTATTTTAATGTGAAATAAGGGC
>CAZVNH010000112.1:0-1254 GCA_964628575.1 uncultured Thermoplasmatales archaeon
AGTTGGGGAACAGGTTGGGGTGAAAATGGATATATGCGTATTAAATATGGTAGTCAACAAATCGGCTATGCTGCATGTTATATTGATGGATACACAACCCAGTTTTCAGGTGAAGAAACATTAACTGTACAACTTAAAGAGATTACAAATCAGGGTGATGATTATGAACCAATTGATATTAATTTATTATTGCAACCTGAACCACCAGAATGGTTTTATAAAATAGAGTTAGGGGAAGATTTTAAAGCAACTGTTGAAAATCTTAATACAGATCAAGGTGGAGAGGATAATATTTGGCCTTTTGATAATTTCCAATCAGAATATACTTGGAATATAGATGCAGATACAAATGGACATATTATACGCACAGAAAACAAAGAAGTCTTTGTCAAGTTTGGATTTTATGACTGGGATGCAGTTACCGAACAGGATCATGCAGATATTTCTCCTAAATCAAGTAGAGATTTTGAAGGAACATATAACCTTGTCACAGATGTTTTAAAGTTTTCTGATGGAACAGTATTAGAAAAAACTGGTGGGGTTTATATAATAAAAGGCCCAAAAACAAGTGATTGGAAATGTGATAACGCTCAGGTAAAATTTGATATTATTGATTCATTTGATCCTGGAGATTATCCTCCAGAATTAAGTGTTCCAGATTCATATAGTTTTGGAGAAAAATCAAAATTTGGAACATTTACCGGCTCTTTTAATGTTAAAAATACTCAAGATCATCCATGGTCAGATGATTTACAGTTTACAGCTAGTATTGACTCAGGAAGTGATTGGATAAGTAGTGTTACTCCTTCAACTGAAACAAGTATTGGTCCAGATGGCTCAAAGACAGTAACGATTACAACTAAAAACATTCAAGAGAATGGTAAATTTACAGGTCGAATAAAAATAAGTTCGAATGTTGGAACAGAATATGTTGATATAGATATTAAAATTGCAAAGGCTCGATATAGATCATTAATTCTATTTAATCATTTTGAATCACAATTCCCAGTACTATATAGATTGTTAAGTAATCTATAGTTTTTTACGGATTTAAAAACCATTTAAATTTTTTTTTTATTATTATTGATGATGTTAAAACAACAGGAAAAAATAGGTATATTTTTGTTCTTAAATTTTTGTTGTAAGATTCTAGATATTTGGAGTTTTTTTAATATTATTTTTAAAATATCAATAAACATAATTTTTTCATTTTTTTCATAACCATAAAAAACAAGTTTTTCTTTCTTGATAGAC
>CAZVNH010000112.1:1264-7984 GCA_964628575.1 uncultured Thermoplasmatales archaeon
TAGACAGTGGTAAAACAAGTATTTAAACATTTAAAAAAATTTCTACCTGTAGTTGGAATAATAATTTTAGTCCTATATGTATATTTTAGATTAGATATTGAAAAAATTAAATTTATCTTACGGTCAATTGATCTTATTCATTTATCAATGTATATTGCAATAGCATTAACTTTAACGATTCCAAGAGTTCTAATAAGAAATACTGCATGGCAGTTAATTCTAAAAGAACAAAGAATAAAGATAGGATTTTGGCAGTCACTAAAAGTATTTCTCATCGGGTATTTTTATGGAAGCTTTACACCAGGATATCTAGGGCAATTAATGCGTGTACCTTATATGAAAGAAAAAACTAAAGAACCATATGGAAAACTTTTTGTTAACTCTTGTATTGAAACAATAATTCATACTTTTTCCATATATATTATGATAATAATAGGAGCAATATTAATAATTGGAACGTTTCCTCAGTTACTATATTTCAGTGTTTTATGGTTTTTGATCGTTATTCTTATACTATTATTTTTTATAAAAAGAGAACGAGGTGAAAAATTATTTTACACACTCATCAAATTTTTAATACCTAAAAAGTTAAAAAATGATTTCAACAGATTTGTTGATACATTTTATATTGATTTTCCTAAGATAAAAAATCTTATTCTTCCAGTAATAATTGCCTCATTTACATGGGTAATAATATTTTCACAGGAATACATATTTGTAATAGCTTTTGGTCTTGAAATTCCATATATTTACTTCCTTCTTTTATTTCCTGTTGCAAATGTAGTAGGATTTATTCCAATATCCTTTGCTGGTCTCGGACTCAGGGAAATCACAGCAATTGAAATTTTTACATTACTTTTTTCAGTAGAGCGTGAAGAAGTACTAATTGTATCTCTTATGGGATTCCTTATTACAGATGTTGTAACTGGTTTTGTTGGTTTTCTTGTTTCATTAACAGAATCAAGAGAAAATATTAAAGATTAAATTAAAAACTATTTTTTTATTAGAAAATATGATTCCCACACTGCGCCTGGAGTGGGATTACTTATTATTGTATCTAAAAGCTCAATATTATCATATATATTAATAACATCTTTAATCAATCTATGAGGGCCATACTGCTCCCTAATTACTATTTTAGTGTCTTTTTTTGCTTTTTCAAAAAGATGCTTAAGAATCTTAAATTTAGGAATAGAGCAACTTGAAATTATTATTGTATCAAAACCACTGATCTGAAAATTAGTACCATCCCCTTGTCTAATTTTAATTCTATTATCAAGCTTTTTCCAACGGACAACATTTTCTGCTCGTCTCACGGCTTTAGCACTGACATCTATGCCTGTTACTTTACATCCATTTTCTTTGGAAAGCGCTATCGCTGTTATTGGATAAGCTCCACAACCAATATGTAAAATATTTTTTGATTGTGATAGATTAAAAGTTATAAACTCTCTTTTATATTCTTTCATAATATGCTTTTCATATAATTTTGCACAACCTTCAAGATTACAGGAGAGAATATCTACCCATTTCCAAAAAATATTACCTCTTCTTATATTATATCTATCTTTTAGTGTATATTGATAAATGGATTTATTTTTCATTTTATTTTTTATAGGATTATTGTTTTTCATTATGAAAAAACAACCCCCATAACAATTTAATAAGAGATACTAAATTAAAAAGTTTTCTACAAAAAACCTGTTTTTTGACCATAATCATAAAAAAGATATACTAAATAGCATATTCCAAAAAAAACTATTCTGAGGAAAAAATGTTAAAAAACATTAAATAACAAGTCATGTGATAGAAATGTCGGACGAGGGCATAGGTTTTGGAAAAGCTATTTTATTTAATGAGCATTTTGTAGTTTATGGAGTTCCAGCAATAGTATCTGCAATTGGTAAGTATACTATTGCAAAAGTTGAACCAATAAATAACTCCGGTTGGAAGATTATAGACAACAGAAAGGCTACTCCAAATTATAAAGAGGATAAAATAGATCAACAAAAGGATTCAATTAATCGTATTTTAAGAAAGATGAATATTGATACTTCAAGTAGTGGTATAGAAATTACTCTTGAAGGCAATCTTTATTGTGCAAGTGGAATTGGAGCTAGCGCTGCATCATGTGTTGCAATTGCAAGAGCTCTATCAAATCATTTTAATATGAATCTATCAAATGATGAAATTAATGATATAGCTTACGAGGGAGAAAAAGGGTATCATGGTAATCCATCAGGTATTGATAACACAGCTTCAACATTTGGAGGTCTTATCTGGTTTGAAAAAGGAGAAAATCAAAAAATGGAAAAAATAGAAATTCCAAATCCTATTGAAATTGTTATGGGAAATACAGGAAAAGTAGCAGATACCTCTGCAGCGGTTGCTGGAGTTCGTGAGAGAAAAGAAAAATACCCAGAAAAATATAATGAGATTTTTGATCGTGCTGAAAATATTGCCTATCTTGCAAGGGATGCATTACAAGATGAAGATTATCACGAACTAGGTAAGCTTATGAGTGAAGATCATAAACTATTACAACAAATTGAGGTATCTTCACGTGAACTAGATTTTCTTGTAAAACTTGCACGTGATCAAGGGGCATATGGTGCAAAACTAACCGGTGGAGGCCTTGGTGGAAACATGTTAGCACTTACTCCAGGTAAAGATCTACAAGATGATGTAGCAAATGCCATAGAAAAAGAAGGTTTTCAAACATTAAAAACTCAGATTGGTGTTAGAAGAATAGGAGAATAGTGAATACATATGAAACTACGACCTTTTTTACAAAAACTTGAAGCAGAAAATAAACTAATAAGAATCAAAAAGGAAGTATCAATAAAAAAAGAAATTGCAAATATTATCTATAGCCTTGATGAACAGCCTGTTATTTTTGAAAACGTGAAAAACTATGGTTTTCCAATTTTTGCAGGTATAACAAGTAATAGAGATATTATTGCTGAAGGTCTTAATACATCAAAAGACAAGGTTTTATTAAAATTAGTAGATGCACTTCGCAATCCTGTTGAACCTGAAATTGTTGAAAATGCACCTTGTCAGGAAGTTATTAATAAAAATCCTGATTTATCTAAACTTCCGTTATTATTTCACTTAGATGATGATGGTGGTAGATATGGTTCAGCAACAGTTGCAACAATCAAAGACCCTGATACTGGACGGAATGTATCATATCATCGGTTAATGGAAATAGGAAAAAATCGTTTTACAGCTCGTCTTATTGCAAAAAGACAAACTCGGACAACATATGATAAATTAGATAGTGATCTTGAAATGGCTGTATGTATCGGAAACAGTGTACCTGTTATGGTTGCTGCAAGCCTTGGACCACCCCCTGGTATTGATGAGTTTGCAATAGCAAATGCTCTTGATAAAACACCTTTGGTTAAATGTATAACAAAAGATCTTGAAGTACCGGCTGATTCAGAGTTTGTAATAGAGGGACGTTTAACAAAGGAACTAGATCGTGAAGGACCTTTTGTCGATCTTACTGAAACTCGTGATTTTGAGCGTCAGGAACCAGTTTTTGTTGTCGACTGTATTACTCATAGAAAAGATGCTATGTATCAAGCACTTATTCCAGGTAGATTTGAACATAAAAACCTTATGGGCATGCCAAAAGAACCAACTATTTATGATGAAGTAAGCAAAGTGGTTGAATGTAAAAACGTTCTTATAACAATAGGTGGAGGTAGTTGGTTACATGGAATTGTTCAAATAAAAAAGAAAAATCCTGATGATGGAAAAAAAGCAATAGAAGCAGCATTTAACGGACATAAAAGCATGAAACATGTAGTAATAATTGATGAAGATGTTGATATATACAGTGGAACAGCTATTGAATGGGCAATAGCCACACGTTTTCAAGGAGATAAAGATTTAGTAATAAAGACAGATCAGCCAGGAAGTAGTCTTGATCCATCTGGAAAACATGAACCTGGTAAAAAAACACTAACATGTAAAATTGGTGTTGATGCAACGATTCCTTCTGATGTTGATAAAAAGAAATACGAGGTTGTAAAATATAAAAAAGTTGATCTCAATGATTACCTCAGGTGAGGGAAAATACAAAGTTTTCCTTGAGAAAAAACAACTCGATGATGATTTAGTTTATATCCTTGGCGGAGGTGAAAAATCACATATTGGCGGGATTGTGATATGTGAACCTCTTAAAAAACCTCAGGTTATCAAATTTAAAGATCACTATGATTATATTGTTCTTGAACCAATAGCTCTGGAAGCTTCTAAAAAATATAATAAAAAAGTGGTTGCAATTGGTGGAGTACATATTAATAATGCAACAAAAGAAGAAATAGAAAAATTAGTAAGAAACTGTAAAGATCTTATTAAATTTTTCTAGATATTTATAGATTTAATACTTCTCTAAATATTGGAAATATTTCGATTATTTTTTGCCAGAAACTCTGCCAATTGTTAATGTTTTTAGATTTCGGCATCTTAACTTCCAGTGTTTCCCAGTCGCTGATTCCACCAAGTGTATCAACAGCTCTAACTTTTATATTGTATGTTCCATCATTTGCCCAGGTATGGAAAAACTCATATTCCTGTTCTGCTCCAAGATAATCAGAATACTCTATTGGAGATGCATCATCCCAGTCTATTTCAAGAATTCCATCATGATATTCATCGTCATAAAACATTACTGAATATCCATATTGTTTTCCAGCTGTTCCTTTTGTTTTTCCTTCAAATTTTCCAATATGCGGATCTTTATTAAATGGATACATTGTTTTATTTTCTATTGGATAATTATCAAAATTATTATTGCCAAGTATTGGGTGAGGATCATCACCTATACCATCACCATCGGCATCTTCTCCTTCATAATCATCCCAATAATTACCACGATCTTCTCCATCATCCCACTGATTTGTACCTAGGTCTTTTGCATTGAAATAGTTTGGATCATAGAATTGATTATGATAAATCCGGTTATCGAAAGGATCACTTCCAACAAAAAAATTGAAGTCATTTCCATGTATATCATTTTCAATAATTTTATTATTACTCGCTGAATCAAGAAGGTATACGCCATTTACATTATCAGTGATATCACAACCATAAATTATATTATAATTAGAGTGTACCTCAATACCTGCTGATTCTTCAAACTCAGCCCAACCTCTGACAAGAATTCCAACAACTGTACAATGATCAGCAGTGATTGTTATTGTACTACCTGAATTGCCACCAAATACATCAACATCTTCTTCAAAATAATCTAGATGATGAGATAGAACAAGGGGTTTGTCCATAACAATATTTTCATTATATGTACCGGGTAAAACATGCACTTGATCGCCGGTTGTAGCATGATCTATTGCATCTTGGATTTTGTTAAATGGATTTTGAAAGCTACCATCCCATGGACCTGCAGTATTGTCATCATCTACATAGTGACAACAACTTGAGATTTTTGGAGCATTTTTGCTTTTGGATTTATAATGAAATTTAAAATCCCATCTTCCATAATCTGGATCTTCAGGATCATCAACATATTCTCCTTTCTCACAATGATATTTCCAGTAAGGCTGCCTTGTTTTTAGGTTACGCCAGTTAATAACAACATAATCACAATATGATACATTACCATCACCATTAGTATCTTCGACACTTTCAACACGACCAGTATGACCATTTGCTGTAATATCCATTCCTAACCAATCCACAACTCTATTGCTATTTGATGTCCAATCAATATCTTTAGGAGGATCATCAAGTCCTCCTTGTGTACAGACATTTTTTCCAATTCCGATAATAGCTGTGCCAATTAGTAGCATAAAGATAAAAATTCCTACTATTTTCCTCATTTTTTTATTTCCCCCACTTAAAAAAGCTTGTTATATGTTATCTATTATATTTTTATAAATCTTCTTAAGGATATATGAAACGTATGTTATAAATTTGTTAAATATTAAATATTTAGAATGTTTTTCTAAAATACAAAACAGTAAAATATTCAAAAGATATAACATAAGTTATACAGGGGAGACTTATGTATTTAACAAAAGAAGAAGAAAAAATATTAAACGGAGAAAAAGGCGAAGTTATGGAACGACTTTTTAGATTACTTGTTCGTCTTGGAGATATCTATGATGCAGATAAAATGATACCAGTTGGATCAGTTCAAGTTGCAGGAGTATCATATAAATCAATTGGTGATCCAGGTACAGAATTTTTAGAAGATATTGCTTCTAAAGATGCAAAAGTTAAAGTTCTAACATATTTAAATCCCGCTGGAATGGATCTTGAAAATTGGAAAGAATATGGATTTCCCGCGGATTTTGCAAAAAACCAGCTTAGAATAATAGATGCTTTTAAGAATATGGGGATAGTAATAACATCAACTTGTACACCTTATCTTGCAGGAAATCTTCCACGTTTCCGTGAACATATTGCATGGTCTGAAAGTAGCGCTGTTAGTTTTTCAAATAGTTTAATTGGTGCTAGAACAAACCGGGAGGGAGGGCCATCGGCTCTTGCAGCAGCAATTTGTGGTGTAACACCAAATTATGGCCTTCATTTATGGAAAAAAAGACAACCCACAATAAAAATTAAGGTTGATGCAGATCTAAAATTTAACTCTGATTTTGGGGCACTTGGCTGGTATGTAGGTAAACAAGTAAAAAACAAAATACCATATTTCGGGAATATTGAAAACGGAAAAATAGAATTATC
>CAZVNH010000113.1:0-3749 GCA_964628575.1 uncultured Thermoplasmatales archaeon
CTTAATGGAAGATGTAAAAAAAAAGTCAGTTAACATTTCTCTTCAAAAGGTTGCTTTAGGTTCAAGTATTGTTTTTATAGGTTTGATTTTAAGTCTTATTATTGGATTTATTACTAGATTAATAATTGCTCGAAATTGGTCCGAATCAAATTTTGGAGTGTTCGCTATTGCAAATTCGATTTTACACATTGGAATGATATTAAGTACTTTAGGTTTAAAACAAGGTGTAACAAGAAGCATTGCTTATAGTAGAGGTTTAAAGGACCATAAAAAAATTGCAAATTATATGTCTACTTCAGTTCTCTATGCGCTTTTTGCAAGTATAGTTGTTGGATTTATTGTATTTTTTTTATCAGAGTATTTAGCAGTAAATATTTTTAATGATAGTAATCTAATAATTCCTCTACAAATAATTTCAGTAGGAATTCCATTTTTGACAATAATTGAAATTGATTTATCAATATACAGAGGATTTGATATAATTAAACCAACTGTATATTTTCTATATTTAGCTTTAAATTTGGTTTTTTTGATTTTTTTAATTTTAATAATCATTCTTGATGTTGGTTTTATAAATATTTTTTATGCATATGTTGGAACTATTATTACTACTTTAATTCTTTTATCAATGTATACCTTTAGAAATTATACATCTTTTAATATATTTTCAAAAAGATTTTTTAAGAATTCAGATGGTGTTGAATTATTAATTTTTTCATTACCCCTTCTTGGAACAGCGATACTTCAAATGATAGTTTTTTGGACAGATACAATTATGTTAGGATTTTTTAAAACATCGGCTGATGTAGGTCTTTATAATGTTTCTCATAGTATAGCTCTTTTGATCTCTTATCCTTTGAGTGCAATTCTTCTTATTTATACACCTATAATATCAGGTTTATTCGCAAAAAAAATGATAAATGAAATTAAAATTAATTTTTTAATTGTTACTAAGTGGCTATGTTCACTTACTCTTCCATTATTTATCTTTCTCTTTATATTTCCTGAATTTACAATCGAAGCTTTATTTGGATCAAACTATGTTGCAGCATCTAATGTTTTAAGGATTTTTTCTATTGCAATGATTTTAAATAATTATGTTGGTCCATGTGGTGCCACTCTTGTTGCTTTAGGTAAACCAAGATTTATAATGTATGGAACAATATTAACAGCTGTAATAAATATAATTTTAAATGCATTATTGATTCCAGAATATGGTATAGTAGGCGCAGCTTATGCTTCTGCAATATCACTAATTTCAATAAATATCATCAAAAGTGTTAAACTTTATACTATGGCAGGTATTACACCTTTTAATAAAAATCTTATAAAACCTACATTTATTACTCTTTTAATTATAATTCCAATTTATATACTATACCATAAGACAATGGTTTTTAATAGCTTGATTTTGATTTTGCTTTTAGTAATAATTTATTTAGTTTATTTTTTAGTTTTTCTTGTTAGTAAAAGTGTTGATGAAGAAGATATAGAATTTTTAAAGGATATTGAAAAATCTGAAAAAAGTATTATTTCAAAGATTAGAAGATTTCTATCAAGATTTACATAATTTTTTTTACCAATTATTATCATTTTCATACTTTAATTTTATAAGATGTTCACCGGCCATTTTCTTAAAGAGTAAAATTTCTTTTTCGTTCATATCTTTTTTCCATCTTCCAATTGTTTTTTTATAGATTGGTTGTCCAACCTCGATATTTTGTAAATGATTTTTATCATTCTGATCCTTATAATAACTATAGATCTTTTCTTTTGATAAAGTATCAATTCCAATAAAATTAAATATTTTTTTCATAGTTTCTTCTGTTTTGATTATTAGATCTTCATATTTTATTTCAATATAGTTCTCATTATATCTAAATCTCTTACCAAGATTTATGCTTGTTACCCATTTTCTTATACACCAATCAAAAGGATTATTTGTATCAATTGGAATTATTTTTCCATTAACAATCTTTCTTTTAGGATGAGTCCTAAGTGAACAAGTTGCATCTCTTCCGTCTCTAATAACATGGATAAACTTCATTTTTGGAAAATAATGAAAAAGATCATCTATTATCAAAATATGATAAGGATGTTTAATTGCTACTAAACTTTTTTTATTCTTTACCATGTAATATTTTAAAATATTTTCAGCATAAAAAATATGGTCTTTATAATATGATTTTAAATTACTTATTTCTTCTGAGGATAGATTTAATTTTTCTTTTAGAATATTATCATTAGTTATATAGATTAACGCGTTGTATTCTTTTTCAGGGGAAGCTATTTTGGGATGAACACCTATTAAAGCTCTTGCTAGAGTTGTTCCACTTCTTGGACATCCACCAATGATAATCGGATTAAAATCTGAGATATATCTCTTTTTTCTTGTAAATAAATATCTTTTAAATATCACTTTTTCATGTATTGATTTTTTATTTGATATTTTGTAAATCAATGAATCCAAGTAATTATGTAAGTTTATTTTATCAACCATTAGAAAATGGTAAAAGGTTTTAATATATTTGTTTTATCTTTATTTTTTTAGATAATATTTTCTATTCATATTCATATTTGATTTATTAATTTTAAAAAAAGTAAAAAATCTGTATATTACGGTGAAAAAATAATGAATATAAGTGAAGACAAATATGAAATAGGTATCCTTGAAATTAGACGTCATATCCCAGTGTTATATACTTTCATGAAAATATGTAAAACAAATAAAACAAATGTAACGATATTTACTACAAAATATTTGTATAATAGATTAATGTCATATGATTTTGATGATACAAAGTTTAATTTTGTTATAAAAAAAGATAATGAACTTCTATCCTCATTTTTGAAACGTGTAAATAATATTTGCGATAAAAAGATAGATATCTTATTTGTTAATACAATTCATGAAACAGTTTATGACCTTATTTTATACCTAAAATTTGATCCAAAATGTAAAAAAGTTTTAGTAGTTCATCATGTAAATGCTTGGCTAAAGCCAAAACTATATTATAATTTTTTACACCCTATTCAAACAATTAATGCAAATTTTAGTTCTGCTTTAATTAGAAATTTTATTTTTCCAAAATATGATGCAATAAATGTTATATACAGGCCTATGAAAGACTATATCGAAAAAAACATAGATTTTAATAAACCAATTTTTACTTTACCAACTTCAATTTTCGAAGAAAAAAATTATATGACAAAAGATATTAAAAATGATAAAATTAGAATTGTAATACCTGGTTTATTACAAGAACATAGAAAGGATTTTACTCATGTATTTCCTGCAATAAAAAAAATATTTAATAATTATAATGATAAAATCATTCTTCATGTCTTAGGAATGCCAATAGGTCGTTTTGGAAGACTTGTCTGTAAGAAATTTAAAGATTTAGAAAGGAATGGTAATAAAATAATTCTTTTTGATGATTTCATTCCAGATGATGTATTTGAAAAAATACTAAAAGAAAGTGATATTATTCTATTACCTATTAGAATTAAAACAAAAGCAGAGGGAGATATTAAAGAAGAATATGGAAAAACAGTAGGTAGTGGAGTTGTATATAATGCAATAATGTATACAAAACCAATTATTATTCCATCTGATTTTAATATGCTTGAGGAATTTAGTAGTTCTTCACTTTCTTATAAGGATTCAAATGAATTAGAGTCAATTTTAGAACAACTCATTTTGAATCATTCAAAATTAGATAAACTTAAGGAAAATGCATATAATAATT
>CAZVNH010000113.1:3759-7978 GCA_964628575.1 uncultured Thermoplasmatales archaeon
TCAAAAAAATATTCACTGGAATTATTTCAAAAATATTTTCAAAATAATATTTTAAAATGGTTAGAGTAAATTTTTTTTATTTTAACTCTTTTCTTAACTTATTGATAATACTAATTTCAGATTTTTTTAATTTTTTCCCCTGTGTACTTATTGAATCCCAAACATCTTCAACTTTTGGTTTTATATTAAATATTTCATCTTTTGATTTACCATCAACTATAGATGGTTTAGAAAACCCCATATATGTAAATATTGTTGGTAACACATCTTGAACTGAGATCTCGTTTATTTCATAATTAGCTTTGATATTTTTCCCATATGCATAAAAAATTCCATATGGAGAATGATCCCCTGTTCTTCCAGCTGAATCTTGATTAAAAAGATAAGGTATCTTTCTTTTTTTTGAACGAATTATTTCTTTAATTTTATCAGGAAATTTAATCCACTCTGCAGCGGTTATACCTTTTTTTAAGTCAAAGACAATATCTGGAGAATTCACTGCTTCTTTCCCATATACTTCTTCAAAATTGTATACTTTTTCAATAATTTTTTCTCCTGTTTCCTGATCTTTAATTTCTAATAATTCCTTTTTAATTTTATTTCTTATTTTCTCATAATCTTTTATTTCAACAATTCCTTCAGGAAATCTTTTTTTACTACAAATCTGTATCCCTCTACCGTCAGCAGTTGTAAATGCAATTGTTTTTGAAAAATCAATTAAATTTGCTTTTATCGAACTTTTAAAAATTATATTTTTAATTAATTTCGAATCTTTTAATGTCTCTTTTGGTAATATTTTTAAAACTGAATTAAAAACTTTATTAATCAAAATAAAAAATTGAGAAATCGGATTTGAATATGGATCTTGTTTTGGTGTAAGATATCCTTTGTTGTAAAGTATATTATCAGGATATAAAATTTTATTAATTTCCTCAAAACCATGATCTGATACCAAGAAAATACAAGCTTCTGGATGACTATCTATTATTTTTCCAATCAAAGAGTCAACCTTTTGATAACAGGATAATAGAAGATTTTTTTTATCAAAAAGAAAATGCTGAGCAGTATCTGTACCTCTGAGTACTACCATAGTAAAATCATAACTGTTTTCATTCATTAGTTTTAAAGTTATTTTAATCCTTGAATTCATTTGAGTGTTTATGTTTTGAAGAAGTATTTCTGGTGTATTCTTTTTCATTCTTGATCTTGTAAAATCTTCAAGCCAAAATTGTTCAAGTTGATATTCCCCAAGATCATTTTTTATTAATCTATCTTTAATGTTTTTTGGGTATGTATAGTTAGAATCCTTAGATGGCGTTAAAAGCCCTGTAATCATTACTCCATTTATTTTTACAGGTGGATAACTACCTGGGACATTTATTATTATATTTCTTAAATTTATATCTGATAAATAATTCCATATTGCAGGTGTTTTTCTATATTGTGAATTAACTAATGCAGGTTTAAGAGTTCCAGAGGTTTCAAAACCATATATACCATGTTTTCCGGGATTACATCCTGTAACAATAGAGGTCCATGCTGGAGCACTAAATGGAGGTATTGTTGATTTGAGTTTTCCCCATGTTCCATTTTTTTGAAGTTTCTGAAGATTAGGAAGTTTATTTTCATTAATCCATTTTTGAATTAAATCAGGTGTAGCGCCATCTACTCCAATTAATATTACTTTATTCATAGTTTTTTTCCCTAGATTATAATTAAAATTTATGAAATCTAAGACATTTTATTTTGATATATAAGAACCTATTAATTACTTTATACTTTTATTTAATAAATTATATATATTGTAAAGTTTATATGAATATACTAGTATAAAATGCAAATAAATAAGAAAAAAATTAATACAAATAGAAAGTTGCAAATTTTTATTCTTTTATTTTTAGTTCTTATTTCCTCATATACCATAAAAGTCTCATCCCAAAGTACTGAATGGTGGAATTCAGAATGGACATTTAGACAAAAAATATTAATAAATATTGACACGAGTTTAGAACAAGCAAAATATCAACCAATAGATATTAGAATCAAATTTGAAAATCCTTGTTGGGTTGAAAATGTTCAAAAACATTCGATAAGAATAATATATCAAGATTCTGAAAAAATAGAAGAATTAGAATCACAAATATACGATTTATCATTTACTGACAATAGTCATATAGATGAGTGTAGTGTTGTATTTTTAATTCCTGATTATGCAACAGGTAAAGAATCATATTATGTTTATTATGATAATATAGCAAAACCAGGGCCTACTTATACAAATCATATTGAGCTTAGTGAAGCATATTATAAATATGAGCCTATCCCGGGTTATCCTTTTGAATCTGAATATTTTAAAATAAAACAAGATGGAGATATTGTTTATGGTGTTGCTCAACAAGGTGAATTTTTAGGTTATAGCACTGCTCAACAAATTACTAAATTTAAAGAAAATACAAAACAAGTTTCAACTCCTAAAAATTCTGAAGCTTTCACCTCTTTTGATTATTTTTATTATTATGGAATCAATGCTGATGAATTTAGCTCAACAATAGATAAATTGATTTCAAAAAATATCTTGATTGAAGGAAATTTAATGGTTAAATTCGAAATTGTTAGTCAAACATTAAAAAATGATATTCAAACTAGTAACATCTATACCTATTATTATTGTCCAGGTGAAGATAAAAGAATATATTCTCATGTACAACATAAAGCATTGAAATCAACCAAAATACATATTGATTCTGAGTCTTTTGGTAATATTTGTGGTATACAAGTAGGTAGAGTTAGAAGTCCATCTATTGAAGATTTAAATTTTGGGAGAATGTTTCCATATTTACACGTTTATTCCGAGGAAGATATAATTCAAGAATATGAAATTGATCCAAATCCAGATTATTCTCCTGAAGGAATAATGATTTTAAAAAATGAAGATGATATAGATCTTGGAAAAAATGCCTGGGTTTCTTTTGATGAAGGTGAAGCAGGAGTGGCTCATGCAATAATTCTTGACTCGACAGATATCATTGAATCTGGAACAGATGAGAGAAATGGTGTTCAGATACAAGCTATTGAAGGTGCGACGCCTGGTTTGTTAGGTTTAGAAACAGATCTAGTGTCTTTTTATCTTAGCAGAAACTCTTATGAAAAAGGGTCTACATTTGATACTGAAACTCCAGATGATTTAATTATTGAATATAATGCAAATTATTATACGACAAAAACTGGTGGATATCTTAGTGTAGATAAAGAAGCTGAAATATATCAGGAATTAATAAAACAAAGACCTTCTAATATTGATAAAATTCAAGATGATGAAAAAAAAGAAACATACACAATGAATGCCTTTATTCATTTTGCACCATCAATTCCAAAAGCACCTTTATTATGTTTATTAACTGGAAAAGACATACCATATATTACAGGTGAACTATATTTAGATAATGAACTTATATTAACAGGAATCGAAAATAGGATTCCTACTAATCCTATTCCTGATTTAAAAAATAAACCATTTTTTGAGAAAATTAAACTTGCATTGGGTATAATTGACTGGAGTAATATTACTATTTTTAAAAAAATACAGTTTAAAAATATTTTACCAGGAACCTATGTTGTTAAAATCTTTAGAGAGAATCCACTAATTGGAGAAGAAAAAAGATATATTGGTTATCAAATTGTAGAAGTTAAGGAAAATACTAATACTCATATATTTTGTAAATCTCAAGGTAGTCTCTCAGTTTCTTTATTTGATGAACAAAATAACAAAGGAATAAAAGATGCAAAAGTTGTTTTATTAAAAAATAATTTTACTATTTCAGAAGGTGTAACTAATAATGATGGTAAGGTAGTTGTATATGCTCCATTAAATTATTTCGATGAATATGATCTTAATATTTTTTATAATGGTTTTATATTAGATAAAAAATCTATTAAATTAAAATTTTTAAATAGTCTCTCTCCTCTTAAATATAATCTTAATACTAAGTTATATGATTTTAATTTAAACATTGTTGATAAATGGGATTTAAAACCTACATATTCCATTAACCCATCATTAACTTGTTCAGATATGATTTTAAAAACAAATATTCTTGGTGAAAAAATTTCAGATGGAAATTTTTATTTTTCAAATTTACCAGAGGGTAATTATAAGTTAAAATTAAAATATAAATCTTTTGAGATGGATAGAGACATAAAAATTCCAGTAGATGAGGAT
>CAZVNH010000114.1:0-7869 GCA_964628575.1 uncultured Thermoplasmatales archaeon
CCACCATAATGACTTCTGAATATTTGGCGTAAGAAATATTGGAATAAAAATTGATGGATGCTCTAGCGATACAACTATAATACATAATAGATTAACTTGGGAAAAATCTTCAAGTGGAAAAATTGGAATTATTATAACTTCATCAGGAGCATGTGGACCTAATAATGTTGAAATTCATTATAACTACATTGGTGCTCCCTGTGGTTTAAATATTGGTATATGGAACAAGGATAATAACGTAGTAAATGCCGAATATAATTGGTGGGGAGAAGATGATGGACCAAGTAGCCCAGCAAACGCTGATACATACGATTATTATACTCATCGAATTGCAGATGGTTTTGGCGATCAAGTAATAGGTTTAGTTCGTTTTGATCCTTGGTGGGGAGTTGATGCAAATGGAACAGTAAATCCATTAAATATAATGCCTGGTGAAATCGTTCATTTTAATGCCTTTGATAGTTTCGCATTTGATGAATATGGTGTAATTGAAGAAGAAGATGTTGAATATATGTGGAGATTCGGTGATGGACATTATAGCTTTATGAAACAATGTACACATATCTATGATACACCAGGTCAATACAATATAATATTAAGGATTAGAGTGTTTGACTATTATATTGAAGAAGTAGGTGGATTTTTAATGGACTTTGCTTATTTCACCGTATATGTTACACAACCAGGTGTACCTCTATCAGCAAATGCAGATTCTAATAATCTTGGCGGATATGAAGGATTGATACATTATCCAGTACAATTCTACGGTTCAGTAACAGGTGGTGAACCACCATATACTTTTGATTGGGATTTCGGTGATGGTTACACTTCAAATATAAATAATCCTACTCATATATACGATATCGTAGGAGAGTATACTGCAAAACTGACTATTAATGATAATACTGGAGAAACAGCCTCAGACACCGTTACTGTAACAATTACTGAAAACGAATTGATAGCTGATGCTGGAGGCCCTTATTCAGGAAGTATAAAGGATCAAATATTGTTTAAAGGAAATGCAATTGGTGGAGTCGAACCATATATATTTTTATGGGATTTCGATGATGGAACTATAAGTAAAGACGTAAATCCATCTCATATCTTTGAAAAACAAGGAATATACAACATAAAATTATCAGTTATTGATAGCATAGGAAACTTTGACGAAGATATAGTTATAGTAGAAATAATAGAGGACAATGATAAACCTGTTGAAATTAAACAAGTCTCTGGTGGCTTCGGTATAAAAGCAATAATCGCTGCAGGTAACACCGATTGTAATTGGAATATAGTCGTAGACGGTAGATTATTATTCTTCGGTGGAGAAGCAAGCGGAACAATAAAAGCAAATAATGAAGAAACAGTTAAACTACCACTAACCTTTGCACTTGGTAAAGTCCAAATAACAGTAACAGCCAATGAGATACAAAAAGATTACACAGCCTTTGCATTAGGACCATTATTTATATCATTAAAGGAAATATAAAACCTAAAAAATTTTGAGGGAAAAGAAGTCCCTTAAAATATCTATATTTTTATTTTCTGATTGTTTAGAGTTTATATATTCATTATTTAATAAAATGATTTTAATTGAATATTTTAAGATATTTTGAGTTATAACTAAATGCAACATTTTATATTATTATAAATCAATATTTTACAAAATTTTTCATAAAATTTTTACTAACAAAAAATTTTATTTTTATTACCTCTTTTTAATTAAAAATATTTATATATTCTTCTTATATTACATTTTTTGGTGGAGGATTCCATTATGAGAAAGAGGAAAAATAGACTATTTTATAAAAGGCTATTGATTTTTGCAATAACTGTAATAATGTGTTTAACTGGATTAGTATTTTTACCAACAGCTACAGCTACTGCTACGATAATTTACGTTCCAGCAGATTATACATCACTTCAAGATGCTATTGATGCAGCTGGTAATGGGGATACTATTATAGTTTCAACAGGTACATATGGAGTTACAGGTCAGACAAACCAGGATGGTTATAGTACAGCTATTTTGATTAAGAATAAGGATGATTTGACTATTAAGGCTGCTCCTGGAAACGAACCTGTTGTTAAACCAGTGACCGCAGTAGAAGCAAATATAGTTTCTATATCAATTGAAAACTGTGATAATCTGGTTATTGATAATATAGATTCTGATCAAACTGTTGCTCAATTTGACAATTGGCATGTTTTTGATTCAGATTTTCTCACTCTTAGAAACTCTGAATTTGAAGGAGGTGAAGATGGAATTGATTTTAACACAGCATTAAATACAGCTCTTATAGAAAATAATGTATTTAAAGATATAACAACCGGTAGTGGCGATGAAGTCCTAGATTTTACAGATGCAGCATGTACAGATGTAATTATTCAAGATAACTTATTTGATTATAATTATCGTCATATGACACTTGATAACGGAGATACGAACTTCATAATTAGACGAAATATTATGGATGGTACTAATAGTGAAGAAGCAGTAAGATTAATTGATGCATCAAATATTTTAATCGAAAATAATGTTATAATAAACAATATGCAACAAGGAGTATACATTGATTCTGGTTGTAGTGATATAACAATTCAGCATAATTCGTTTTTTAATAACGATCAGGAAAATGGCCCAAATGGAGAGATACGTACCAAGATTCTTACTGCAGATATTATAATTAAAAATAACATACTTTATGGAAATGGTTTAAACGATGCTTTTGAAACCACAGCAGCTTCATTACCTGGTGAGGACTATAACTGTGTATATAATACTGCTGATATTGGTACATTTACTTTTGGTCCTAATACTATCACAGCGCAGGATCCAAAATTCATCAGTACAGTTGGAGGAAGTGAAGATCTTCATCTACAAGATACAAGCCCTTGTATAGATAGTGGTTTAAATCTTGGAGTTACAGAGGATCTTGAAGGAAATCCAAGAGATGCAAATCCTGATATAGGTGCTTATGAATATTATTTACTCTGGCCTGATCATAAAATGCATTTTCCACAGTTACCAGATATAAATGGATGGGATGTATCAGCAACCTATCCAGTGGTTCTAGCAGACGACTGGCAATGTAGTGAAACAGGATGGGTAAAGGATATACATTTCTGGGGTTCATGGCTACATGGAATAGAGGGTCCGCTTAATGGATTTTGGATCTCTATACATGGAGATATCCCTGCTGATCCACCAAATCCTAGTATGCCTGGAGAAGTACTCTGGTGGCAGTATATACCAATATCTGATATTGTTGTAACACTAATGACACCAAGTTTACAAGGCTTTTATGACCCAATTTATGATCTTTTTATTGATGATCATGATCTATGGTATCAGTATGATATAATTCTTGAGGAGTCACAGTGGTTTTATCAGGAAATGGGAAATATCTATTGGTTAGATATTAGCGCAGATGTTCCTGGTTCAGTGTATCCACCTGCAACACCACCTTTCTGGGGTTGGAAGACTACTAATGATCACTGGAATGATGATGCGTTCTTTGGTTATTACGATATTCCAGATCCATTTGGTATAATATGGACAGAAGAGTTATATGAACCGCCATTATTCACCCAGTCACTAGATTTAGCTTTTGTTATAACAGGAGATGATACACCACCATCATGTGTTGATGAAATATGGGTTGATGATGATGCAGCTTCTGGTTGGTATGATTTCTCTCATGTCGATAAGATACAGACAGCTGTTGATAGAGTTTGTGAATGTGGAACTGTGCATGTTTTACCAGGTACATATATTGAGCAGGTAACTATTAGAGATAAAAGTTTAAAACTTCTTGGTAATGATGCAACTATTCAAATGCCATCAAGTGGTGTGCGTGATATCTATCTTGCTGAATCAACAAGTCATTACAAATATCTTGTTGGTATCTGGGGCTATGATTATTACAATAGTGGAAATGATACGATTTGGGGTCCCAGTACGATAACTGTTGAGATGAGTGGTTTTACTCTTGATGCAAATGATTATCCACCTGGAAGTGGATATCGTTTTGCAAGTATTCTCTGTCGAAATATAAACACAGATCAATGCGATGGTATTGCAAAGATTCATGATAACGATCTAATCAATATTAATGTTGATGGTATAGAGACATTTGGTATTCTTGGATATGGAACTATGGATATAGTTATTGAAGAAAATCTCATAGATCAATTTGGACGAGGTGGTATTGGAATGTATAGTGGATATGCAGAAGTTACTTTTAACAGAGTAATTGGTCCAAGTGATGGTGTAACTCCTATTACATGGGCGCCTAATGGTATTCAATTTGGCTATGGTGCATATGGTCTAATCGATGATAATGAAGTATCAAACTGTGGATGGCCTGGTACTTCTTGGGCGGGAACATCAATCATGGTTGTAGATACAAGTTCTGTAGATGTAACTTACAACTATGTGCATGATTCAGAGCAAGCTATTGGAATTGTTGATTTTCCAGAATGTTTATATGGATCTACTTGGGCAGGTGTAGTTTCAGATATTACTGTCATGTCAAATACCATTGATGATAACGAATGGGGTATTGTCATTGCAAATGATGTAAGTGGTGTTGATGTAAAATATAATGATATTACAGATACTATGTATGATGCTATTGATATATATACCTATGATCCATGTGTAACAAATCCACCAGATAATATTAATGTAAATTATAATAATATTGTTGGAAGTGGTGCTGATGGATTATGGATAGGAAGTGAAGTAACAGATACAGTAGATGCCACCTGTAACTGGTGGGGTGATATCAGTGGGCCAAGTGGTGATGGACCTGGAACAGGTGACTCTGTTATAGGAAATGCTATTTATTGTCCATGGCTTGATGATGAGTATCCATATGGAGATTGCAATGGTGGTGCTGTATGTTGGAATACAAGAACAGGTAAATTATACTGCTGTATACAATATGCAATCGATGATTCTTTAACACTTGATGGTGATACAATTGAAGTATTTGACGGAGTTCATTATGAAAACGTTGTTGTACATAAGAGTTTAACATTGACCTTAGACCCAGTCCGTGCACCCACTGTTATTGATGGTGGTGGCTCTGGAGTAGGATTCATGATAAAAGCACCAAATGTTGTAATCGATGGTTTTGAGATACGCAACTGTCAGATTGGTATACGAAGCTTTGGTGCACCAGCAAACTACCAAGGTCTTACTATTAAGAATTGTGACATTCATTCAAACACTCAAAATGGTATATTACTTGTATATGATACATTTGATGATGTAGATATACACGACTGTTACATACATGACAACGGTCAAAATGGTATAGGTATGGGAAACACTGTAACAATAACTAACCTATGGGTGTATGATACCACTATTTTAGGTAATGGACAACATAACATGTATTTCTCAAATGTAAACATACAAGGAATTAGTTTAGTTGAAGTAGACTTAATAAATGCAGTTCTATGGACTGGTTTGTGTTTCAACACCCAGGCATCCACAATTGGTTCACTTTATATTGAAGGTGGAATTATTGCCAATAACAATGAGGTAGGACTATGTATTAATCAAGCACCATCTCAATTCGGTCAGATCTGGCTGAATGATGTCGATTTCACAAACAATGGTGGAAGCGCTGTATTATTAGGTGGTGGAACTACTGCTCAAAACCTAAAAATCGAATACTGTACTTTTGCAGGAAATGGATGGGAAGATATTGATATTAGCGGTGGTTGGTTCGGAGCTTTTAACTCACCAAGTGTTCTTATAGAACATAATGATTTCTATGGACCTGCTTGGTGCGGAGTATATATAGGAGATCTGGGTAATCTACCTAATATAGTATTGTTTGAAAATAACTTCTATAATCCAACCCTCTATGCAATCTATAATCTAAACCCTACAACTGTACAAGCAACTTGCAACTATTACGGTCATAATAGTGGACCAAGACATACTAGTATGCCATCCTGTACACAAGGCAGATATGTATATGGTAATGCAGTTGTCAAACCATATCTACATGCTCCTTATCCCGGTGGAATTTGTATATATCCTGTTATAGCGGATCCTGATGGTCCATATTCTGGAAATGTTGGAGAGACCATATCCTTCACTGGTTCAGCAACAGGCGGACAAGGTCCATATAGTTGGTATTGGACTTTTGGAGATGGAGGCACTTCAACACTTCAAAACCCGACATATAACTATTGGACAGCAGGATTCTACCCAGTAACACTTACTGTTACTGATAGCTTGGGTGTTGTTTCCTGTGTAGCCAGTACTTCTGCAACAATTGTTCCTGTTGGTACACAATGTGAACCTGAAGTATGGGTAGATGATGATTTCACTACATCTACACCAGGTTGGCAGGTTACTCATTTTGCATTATTACAATTCGCTCTTGATGCTGTTTGTCCAGGTGGAATAGTTCATATTTATCCTGGTAATTACCAAGAAAACTCTAATGATTATGAAGCATCAGTTGATGGAATAACAATAATTGGTGAAAACATACCATTAACATTTGATGTAAACTCAGGAAACTCTGCAATACTTGAAAAACCCTTACACATAATAGGTGATTACATTACTGTTAAATACCTTGTATTCAATCCAAGTACTACTGGTGCTGTTATAGTAAGTGGTGATAATTGTATAATTCAACACAATAAATTCCTACGTGGATGTATAGCAGATCCAATTGGTATTATAAACCAGGGTCAAAACATCCTTGATGCGAAATATAACTGGTGGGGAAGACCTGATGGTCCATCAGGTAACACACAGGATGCAAACACAGGTCGAATAGCAGATGGACTAGGAGTAAAAATAGTAAACCTTGGACCAGTTCTTTTTGATCCATGGGCAGGAATTGATGCTGTAGCCTCCGCATCAAAAACAGTTGTAGAAACAGGTAAAAATATACTCTTTAATAGCATAGATAGTTTTGCTACTCATTTCGACGGAACAAGTAATGATTTTGATGTATACTGGGATTTCGACGATGGAATAATTAGTATGGAAAAACAGATAGCACATATCTATGATACACCAGGAACCTATGAAGTATCATTACGCTTGCAAGCACAAGATCCAGAGTTATGGGGTGAATTCATGTTTGACTGGGATTACCTTACAATAACAGTGACAGCTCCAGGTGCACCGCTTTCTGTTAATGCCGATGGAAATAATCTTGGAGGATATGAAACAACAGTTGATGAAGCCATACAACTTTATGGTATTGCATCAGGTGGAACAGAACCATATACCTATAGCTGGAACCTAGGAGATGGTACAAGTAGTAATGAACAAAACCCTATACATGTCTACACATCAGAAGGAATATATACAGCAACCCTAACAGTAACAGATAGTGTTGGAGATACAGCAATAGACTCTACAGAGGTAGTAGTTCATGAAATCGGAGAATTAATAGTAAATATCATTGTTGACAGAAACACAATCATAGGCCTTGAAAACATATTTACATCGAAAGTTACTGGTGGAATAGAACCATATACATATGAATGGGATTTCGGAGATGGCATAACATCAAACGATCCGAACCCTACACACATATACGAAGAAATAGGATCATACACAGCAACCTTGACAGTAACGGACAACGATAATAACAAAGCAACAGACACTGCAATAATCACAGTCGACGAAGGTGAATCAGATATAACACCTGCAGAAATAAAACAAGTAACCGGTGGTTTTAGAGTAAAAGCAACAATAGCTGCAGGTACTAATGATTGCGACTGGACAATAAAAACAGATGGTAACTTCATATTACTCGGTGGAGAAGCAAGCGGAACAATAAAAGCAAATAATGAAGAAACAGTTAAACTACCACTAAC
>CAZVNH010000115.1:0-7867 GCA_964628575.1 uncultured Thermoplasmatales archaeon
GTCTTTTACATACACAGATCTTATATCTTCTGAGCTATTTACTCGTTTAGCATAATCAGCTTGTTTTGAAATCTGCCAAACTTCATTTAAAAATCCAATTTTATTACCAATGAGATTAAGATAAAGTTTTGGATTATCTTGTCTAAATCCAATTTGATTTAGATCAATGATATAGATTATGTTTTCTTCTGGATGAGATGATTCATAACCTTTTGATCCAGCACAAAAACCATGTTCTTCACCACTAAAACCAATAAACTTTATTGTATATTTTGGTGTTATATTATGTTCTTTGAAGTATTTCGCGATTCCAAGTACCATTGCCATACCGATTGCTGCATCAGCTGTTCCCTGACACCACCATGAGTCATAAAGGCAGTCAACTAAAACTGTTTTTGTTTTATCTGTTCCATTTAACTGTCCTATAACATTGTAACTTATTGTTGATATGTTTAAACGCTGTTTTAACATAAAATCAACTCTTGTATTTTCAATATCTTCGAGAATTTTTTGTCCGTTAGAGCCGTTGATATTAATAAAGGGCATGTGATTTTGTTCCTTAAGGATCCTCATATTATACGTATCTGTATTAAAATCATAAAAAATAAAACCTTTACAGTATTCAGAATATATATTCCACATACGAGTATACAATATGTCATATAATAGACGTAAGTTGGTTTTTACATAATAATTGAAAATAAAATGATCGTAAAAAGGTAAAAAACTCAATGTACTATTTGGACAAAAACCAACATCAGGAAGCATTAGTAAAAAAGGTTCTATTCCATCTTTTGATCGTAATGCTTTTAAATCTTTGAAAAAATTTAATGAAGAATTTATTACTTTTAGATTTGAATAATTGTAAGTATGGTTTAGATTGTAATTATTTTCTTTATTTTCAATCCATACTGGTGAAATATATGAATCTATTTCTTTATTATTGATTTTTACATAATAATCCACGATTTCAAGTTCATGGGTTAATTCTGGATATTTTTCCGTGTTATTAATTTGTTCAGTATAGGAATATAATCCAAGTTTTGTCATATTTTCAAGAAGTATTTCAGCTGCTCTATGTTCACCTTTTGTTCCATATGCTCTACCTTTTGCGATTTCACCATTTGATTCGTTATATTCTGTAAAAATAATATTACTTAATGCCTCTGTTAAATTATATATATAATCAATATCTAAACATTCATTTTGATATACATAATCTCTCCAATTCTTGATATTACTATTTTCTGCTAATATATTAGGTATGAAAAATGAACTAACAATAAATATAACTAATATAGTACCTATCTTTATTTTAATGGCTTACACCCCAATTTTTATTTTATATAATAAATCTAGTTATTTTATATAATATAAATAAATTTTGAAAATTCATTAACATTCATATCCTATTAACAAAATACCAACAAAATTTTGTTTTTAATATTATTATTTGTTTTAGTTTATCATCCTATAATTTTTAGTTACTTAATTGTCTAAATAACTAAAAACATAATTAAAATCATTTGTAATTCTATGCAATAAATAATTTCAGAAACATTAATAATAAAAAAATAAATTGTGCCGCTGATAATTGTGGCCACTGAAAAACCTGAAATAATTCTTCATGTTGGGATGCATAAAACTGGTACTACTTTTCTTCAGTGGAATGTTTTTCCTTATGTTGAGGCAAACTTTCTCTGGCATGTTTTTTATAGATCTTGGCTTAAAGATTTGTTAAACCTTTCAAAACAAGTTGATTATGAAAAAATTAAAAGAAATCTTGAGAAAGTATTAAAACAAGATAAAGTAAATATTTTTTCTGAAGAAAACATCTATACATATCAATTCACAAAGGACGATGATCGTTTTAAACGCCTTGAACGAATCAATAAAATATTTCCCGATGCAAAGATTATATTTGGGATACGTAAAAAAGAAGAAAATCTTGTCTCGTGGTATGTCGAGTATGTTGCAGTAGGTGGCACTCTTGATTATCAGGGTTTTATTGATAATTATATGAATCTTGATAAACTTGATTATCAACCTTATATTGATAAGCTATTTGAATTATATGGAAAAAATAATGTATTTGTCTATTCACTAGATGATATGCGTAAAGATCAAGATCTTCTTGTAAAAAATATATGTAAATTTATGAATGTAGGACCACCAACTAGATATAGAAAAACACCTGCTAGAGTTGGTTATGGTATGAAAGTATTGAAACTTTCTTTGTTTATTAATCGTTTTTTTAAAACACCTGTTAATCAGAAAGGATTAATTCCATGGTGGGGACCTATTCTTCCTCAAAATATAATCTTTCATAGTTTTATATTTAAAAAATTTAAGAAAAAGAAAGTAACAATTAATGATATTAAAAAAATTAAAATTAATTTTTAAAAAAATTTATATAAAATTGTTATTTAAAATTAAATATTAAAATATAGTACAAAAAATAAAAAAAGAATAACTTTTTTATAATTTTATATTACATATGTTAACGAAAGCTTTTTATTTTGCCAATATATACGGCAACTCCATTTTTCTTTTGGTAGGAGAGGCGTAAAAACTATGATATTTAAGAATAGACGAAATGAGCTTCAAATAGTTTATGAATTAGTCTCCCTAGCATATAAACAAGACTGTAAAAAAACACATTTAATGTATAAAACAAATTTAAGTTATGTTCATTTTACAAAATATTTAGATTTTTTAATTACAAAAGGAATATTGGCTGAACGAGAAAACAACTCTAATGGTACAGTGTATTATGTAACAGAAAAAGGAAAAAAATTTGTTGAAGAGTTTAGAAACGTTTTAGATTTAATTGAGTAGTTTTATTTATCTTTTTTTATACTCTAAGACCTCAACTCTTTTTTCTAGGTCAATCATTTTTAAGTAAATTTTATCAAAACCAATGTTTAATATAAAGCCTAATAATCGTATCAATTCTAATCTATCCTTCATCTCCATTTGATCAAAACCTCTAAGCAGTAAAGAAAGTGATAAGTGAAAAAATTTTGAAATTTTTTCTTGATCATCATACTCTAAATCCTCCATGAAAATAACCCCCTAGAAAGATAATATGCTAAATCAATTAGATAAAAATATACGAAAAGGCTATCTGAATAAAATTTCTGAATATATACTATATAGGAATGTTCTAGATTTTTTTACTATATAAAAAATGTAGATTTAATCTCAGTACTTTGTTTTCTTATCTTCTTAAAAATTATGAAGTAATTTACTTCTCGTTAGCTAGCTAAAATAAGGCCGATATAAAGCAAGTGGTATCAGAAATTATCGATACAAACTTTGAATTATAAATTATAAAATTTATATTCTTAGTGGGGAGGAAAAATAGGGTCTAATGGACCAATTTAATAAATAAGATGGAGGTAGAATAAATGAAAAAAGCAATGAGTATAATTGTATGTTTATTGTTTGTACTTACAAGTGTCCTATCAGTCACAGCTGTTGCTGATCCAGATAATATTTACTGGATTCCAGATAGAGAATATGGCAATGAATACAAAGACATGGACATGACAGTAAATCTAATATCCTCTGGAGGAGGAGATAATAACGCTCCTGTAATTAAAGCAAAATTTGAAACATCTCAATCAGTACCTCGAAATGATGCTTATCATGAACATGATTCAGATTATGTTGATGATGATTTAACATTAGCAGGTACACAGGTTGATCCACCAATGAAATATAATGGAAATACCTGGGTTGGATACTATATATTTGTTTTTGATCCAGATGGAAATCAAGAAATAGATCAAGTTTATGTTGATGTATATCACCCTGATCCAAATCTACCAAACACTGGAAGTAATCCTATTGGTGATGGTTCACTAAAATATAATGTTCTTCTATCAGAATTAACTATTACTCAGGATATCCTTGATTTCATAGAAGCAGTCCATGATTTAGAAGCAGGTGGAAATAATCTTATCTGTTATTCTGACTCATATGATTGGGCTGATCTATGGCATGAATTAACCAATGGACAAATTAAGATTTATTATGGTCATAAGGAAGTCCATTATTGTCAACCTGCTGGTTATTATAAGGTTGTAGCTAGAGCTTATGATACTCCAGGTGACTATGGTGAACTAATTAACTACTTTGAGTATGTGTTAGGTGTTGGAATACAAACTGATTTCAGTTCTTTAGACTTTGGAGATGCAAAGAAATGTGTCTGGAAATGGATATTTGGTGACTGGCAGTGGGGTGGAGACCCAACTATCCGCAGTATTGGAAACTGGGATGTTAAAGTCACCTTTGAATTCGATGACTTTGGAATGGGAGAAAGTGATAATGGTGGCGTAACAGAATGGAATATAGAGTATGATGTTAGACTTGGTGATACTTATGGTGATAGTGCAAATAGATCATATACTGAAAAAATGTACGATTTCTTAGGCACAAATCCAGAAGTATATGAATGTTCGATTCACCCTGATACTGAGGTAGTATTACCATCAGATTGGGATCCACGTCAACTATACACCGCAGCTCCAGATGACATAGCAAATGATTACTTTGAACTATGTCATACTGCAAAAATAAGCTTTGGATTACATGTTCGTAAAAACCTTGAGTTAGGTCAATATGGAGTAATTGGAGATGGTCCAGGTGTTGGTGACAACGATATCACCATTGGAGTTCATGTACCATTACACGAATATGAATTCTTAGCTGGATTACCATGTGGTCCAAATTAATCAGACCCAAAGTAGAAAATATTGAAAGATATTGACAGATACATAGAAATAATAAAAAAGAGGTGGGAGGTAATTAATTACCTCCCATTTTCAAATATTTTAAAACAAAAAGATGTGAAAAAATGAATAAAAGATATCATGTTTCAATAATATTATTAGCTTTAATTATTGCATTCTCGATAACTGCGCCTAGTGTAATATCTACTGGTGAAGAAGCTGGAGTACTACCAGCTGTGATTAGCTTGGATAAAGCATTGAAGGGAGAACAGTATTACAAAAGAAATATACGTATAATTAATGGAAATGATAATGCAACTACTTTTAGATTATTAACAGAAGGTCAGGTTAAAGATTGGATCACATTTTATAAGATAGATGATGAAAACTTAGAAAATTCACTAAAAGAAATAACAATCCCCGGTAATACAAAAGAAAAGATAAATGTTGTTTTTCAAATACCTGAAATAATTGCAAATGGATTATATGAGGGAAATATTTATGTTGAGACTATAAACTCAGAAGATCCCAATTTAACTGGGATAAATATAAGATTACCAATATCTGTTTTTATAGATGTTGTTGGTGATCAGGTGTTAACTGGAGAGGTATTAAGTATTGAAACCACAGATGTCGAAGTAGGCCAAGATATAACATTTGAAATTGACTTTAAAAATACAGGAAATGTAATAGCTACACCTGAAGTTATTATAAATATTTCTAGAGAAGGATATCCAATTGATAGTATAGTTTATAAAGATGCACAAATAGATGTTGATTCAGGAGAATTCATTATACCAAATTGGAATACCTATAATCTTGAACCTGGTAAATATACCGCAAATATTACTGTAAAGTTAGGCGATAAGATTCTACATCAAGAAGACGTATTTTTTGAGATATACCCAAGAGGAACACTAACAAGAAAAGGGGAAATAATTGATTTTTACTATGAAGGCGATCTCTCAATTGAAAATACAATAAAGATATATGCAAAATTCAAGAATACTGGAGCCATTGAAATACCTGCTAAGTTTTATTTAGAAGTTTATAAAAATAATAATTTAATAGAAGTATTAGAAAGTAATGAAGAACCAATTGTGCAAATTGGAGAATCATATCTATTTTCAACATATTATAAAATCAAAGAAGAAGGCGAATACTTTCTTGAAGGATATATTGTTTATGGTAATAACAAAACAAATCCAGTAAATCTATCATTTAATATTGAAAAACCAAAAGCAAATGTTAACATTACTCAGTTTGGTATTATGATTGGGATAGTCTGTTTTGCATTTATTGGTTTGATTTATTATAAAAAAAATGCAAATCACAAAAAAATAAAAAATAAAAAAAGTAAAACACAAAAAAATGAGAAATAGAAGTGGTATTACTCTATTTCTTCAAGTATTTTTAAAACATATTTATATGTTTTATCTACTGTGCTGATATGAACTTGTTCTTCTGGACTATGTGGATATTTAATAGTTGGACCTATACTTATCATATCCATACCTGGAAATTTTTCACCAATTATTCCACATTCAAGTCCAGCATGTATCGCTTCAACCTTTGGCTCTTTTCCATACATATCTTTAAATATTTTTTTAGATAATTTTAAAATCCTTGAATCAAGATTAGGTTTCCAACCAGGATATGGACTGTCTTCTTCTACTTTTGCACCAGATAATTCTGCAACTGCTCTTATTCTATCTCTGAAATCCTGAAGAGCTGATTTAATACTACTTCTTGTACTCAATCCTATTGCTGCTGAATTATCTTTTAATTCGACTGTTGCAAGATTTGTTGATGTTTCAACAAGATCTGGTATGTCATAGCTCATTTTATCTACACCATGTGGAAGGCCATGTAATAAATCTAATAATTGATCTTGTGAATCAGATGTTATATTTGTTTTAAGACTATCAATTGATTCGATATCTACCTTTAGTTTTGGATCAATTGGTTTGATTTCTTCAAGAATATCTTTTTCTTCTTTTTGTAACATTGAGATCATTTTTTCTTTATCATTTTTGTCAACAACAATTTTTGTATATGCTTCTCGTGGTATTGCATTATGTTTATCTCCACCTTTCAATTCTGTTATATTAAATTTATAATTTTCATTTGCTTTCCAAAGCATTCTTGTAAGTATTTTAACTGCATTTCCTCTCTGCTCATGTATATCTACTCCAGAGTGACCTCCACGAAGTCCTGATATTTTTATCATTATACTATCCATATTTCCATTTACAGTTTCTTTTTTTATTGGCAGTTTTATCTGTGAATCACCACCACCTGCACAACCAACTGTTAAAACACCAAAATCTTCACTGTCAAGATTTAATAATATTTTTCCTGTAAGCATATCTGATTTCATCGCAAAAGCACCAGTAAGTCCTGTCTCCTCATCAACAGTAAATAAACATTCGATTGGTCCAAGTTTTAAACTAGTATCTTCTAATATTGCAAGGCTCATTGCAACACCCATACCATTATCTGCACCAAGTGTGGTTCCATCCGCAGTTAAAATGTCACTATCAAGTTTAAGTTGTATTGGATCTTTGGAAAAATCAAAATCAACATCACTGTTTTTCTCACAGACCATATCCATATGACCCTGAAGAATAACTATGGGCTTATTTTCCATACCATCTGATGGTTTTTTTCTAATGACAATGTTTCCTAATTTATCGGTTTTATATTCTAGGTTTTGTTTCTTTGCAAAATCAACAATATATTCTCGGATTTTCTCTTCATGTTTACTACATCTTGGAATTTTACGTATCTCATCAAAATGCTTCCAAACCAGTTTCGGCTCAAGATTTTCAATAACACTCATATTTATTCGCCCCTTAAAAATGCAAAACAGGTAATAAGGAAAGTAATTTAAAGATTTGCCACAATTTTTTTTCAAACTCTCCACATAGTAGATCGTTCTATTGCCCGCTTCCAACCTTTATATAATAACTCTCTTTTTTCATTTTTATATGTTGATTTAAAGACTTTATCATAATTTCTAATTTTTAAGATTTCTTCCTTTGAGTTCCAATAACCTGTTGATAGACCTGCAAGAAAAGCAGCACCCAATGCAGTACTATCAAGGTTTTCTGGTCTTTCAACATTAATAT
>CAZVNH010000116.1:0-7865 GCA_964628575.1 uncultured Thermoplasmatales archaeon
CCCCAGTCAAATAGATAGGATATTTCATCTCCATCAGGATCAATTGTTGATGCTGAATATGTATATGATTTCCCTTCGGCACCCGATCCAGGTCCTTGTGGTGATTCAGGTTTGTTCGGAGGAAGTGATTCTTCACCTATTGCAAGTGTAGGATCACCGAATGGTTGCCATTGTTCAATTGTTTTATAATCACCGCCATCCATACGAGGATCGACATATTCACTTATTGCTCGAGCCCACATCTCACCAAATGTATAAGCACCATATTCCTTGTATGCCTTGAAAAGCTCTACATGCATTTTACCTCCAAGGGCTTTTATCACATATGTTGTATCATATCCCCATGAAAGAGATGAAGGACCAACTGATGCAATACCTCCACCATTAGGATTTAATACAAAACTCCATGTAAAGCAGTTACTTCTATGATTATATTGAGCAACACTACATGCACCTGTTATAGCAATAGGTAGCTTATTACCATTTGTTAGATCTAAAACATGTGAGTTTTCAAAACCTCCAACTGGAATCCATATATTTTCATTATTATATGGATGAGTAGCCCATCCTTTAGGATTTCCATGACCTGCAAAACCAACAAATCCTGCTCCTTTATTCAATGCAGCATTCAATTCAGTTTTTGTTGTAAGAGTTCCTTCTGATGCCCAGCATTTTGTTGGAATAAAACCATCCATTATATCCATAACTACTTGATTAACATATTCTCCTTCGAGTATATCTTCATCATCATTAGGACTAGTATCCCCACCAACTACTACTAAATTATTAAACCAGTTTTGTGTGTATGCTTCATTTGTTTCATAAGTAATTATCTTATTAACACATGTAGTAACTTCATCTGATTCAACACAGGCAAGTCTACTAACATATACATCTGGATAAAAATCAACCTCATCTGTATTTCCATTCCAGTCATATTCTCCAAAAATATTATTACTATTTGTGTCCCAACTGGCAAAATCTAGATTTTCATCATAAATATCTGCATAATAAAGATCAGTTACAAAAACCTCATCATCACCTGAACCATAATCTACATATACATGTGTTTCTCTAGCTGGAAAATCATCATCACCACCTACAAATAAAGCATATTTTGTACCCCAGTTTTCAATTGCATTTTTTATAAAATACTTTATTTTTTCTTGATTATCACGTCCCTGTGTTGGGAAATACGTTTCGCTGTATATTTCATTTAGTGTTACAAGCTTTGTAGATATTCCTCTATTGTTTTTATGTGTTACAAGACTTTGAAGATTACCTACGTACTTACCTGGAGTAAGAATAATAAAATCATATACATCATCATAAAACAATGGCTCAGTTGATTGATCATGTTTGATTTCTATTTCAATATTTTCTGCCCATTCTATTAAATTTTCAGATGGATTATATTGAACAGGATAAAGTTTGATTTTTAGAATAATTTTTCTTTGATTTTCGATAAGCCCGCATCCAATATCATAATCATACCAAGTGTTAACAGAAATAGGATTTTCTGATTTTATATTGTTTTTATCTAAATTTATTTGACCAAGTAATACTGGTTCAGGTGCAACTCTAAGTTCTTTATCTAATGTTTGTTTTTGTATGTTTTTTGGAATACAGTTTATATCTGTAATTTTTGTTCCTAAATCAAAAATAAATGTTTCTATTTTTTCTGGAACGATATAATGATCATTTTTTATTAACTGAGAATTTGCCCCATTTATTTCCAAATCAATATATCCAGCGTTTTCTTGAATTCTTAAATTAGAAAAATTATATTCAACTTTTTCTTGATTTGTATCAATATTAGTACTAGCAGTTGCGTTGAACGTTACAAGCCCACAAATTATCAACATGGTCATTATAAATAATGACAATATTTTCTTCATATTTTTAAACCCCCGCTACTTTTTAATATTACACTATGTATTATAAATGTATCTATTGAATAAAATATTTATTACATTTAATTACATTTTATCTAAAAATTATTGTAATTATAAAACATTAGTTTTATATTTTATATCTTTAATTTATGTTTTATATGATTTAATATATATTTTGTAATTTATGGATTTACAAAATGTTCTTGATAATGCATTTCTTCTGAGTTTCCAGCGTTATCTACTGCAAACCATCGTAGTTCAATATTACCAGATAATACGCCCCACATATCAACAGAAAATGTTAAAGAATCATCATAGACTTTTTCAGAACCCATCATTGTATCTACGATTCCATCATCATTTGTATCCCACCAAACCTCATAATATATGTAATCTACACCAGAATCATCATCAGTCGCTTCAAATGTTATAGGTGTAAAAGGCCAGATTATATATCCATCTTGTTCATTTGGTTGACCAATTGTTTTTTCTGTAACTGGTGGAGTTGTATCTCCTTCTTCCTCTAATGTTACTGTAACTGAGTCTTCACCAGTATTTCCAGCAGCATCTGTTGCATAAGTAGTAATTGTTATCCAATCTCCAGGTTGTATATAGTTATCGATATGTAATGGTCCTAATTCATAGGGTACATATTCAAGCGGCGGATCAATCGGATAGTCAGCACCATCATAATCTCCACCATCCCATTCGAGAGAATAATCCAATAATGCAACACCTGATCCATCTGGTCCATCATCAGCATATCCCCCAACAATAAGTGGAATAGATACTTGCCCACCATTACTAGTTGTTTCAATTTTATTATCCGGCTTCTTTGTATCTTCTTCTTCACAACATTCACAAGGACACTTTATTTTTGATCTCTCTGCTGTTAGATTAATCGCCCATTGCTGTAGCCACTTGGTCACATTAGCCATAATATCATCTTATGACCTTTTTTAGGTGTCGCAGTAACTTCATTTGCATCTCTTTGATTATCACCATCAGTATCTGTCCATGTTTCAGTATATTTATCAGCAAGACCTAAGCAATGTAACAGCTCATGAGCCCAAGTCCCTACTCTGTCATCTGCATGGACGTTTACCCATGTGCCTCCATTATGTATTATTCCTGGATTTCCTGGAGAATTTGATGTACTGTCATTTGGACGAGGCCAATCCACAATATTATCAGATTTATCAAGATCTACAACAAAAGTTTCGGAAACAAATCTATCACCATTTAGATTCATAGTTCCACTTTTCTTAGCAGGTGCTACCCACCAAGTATGATATCCATTACCAGTTTCTGGACGTGTTTTTCCTCTATTTTTTATATCTACATCTATTTCAACACTACATCCAGGCTCAGTTTTCTTACATTCATCCTTGGGACATTTCAATTTCCATGGTTTTCCATTTTTATCTTTATTTAACTTATTCTCGATTGCAGTTTCCATATCACTTGCCAATTTATCAGATGCACCTTCGCCCCATATTTGGATATGGACAGTTATTTTTATTTTACACTTTGGTATATATTTGACTTCATTTGGTGGATGTGGCGGTGGATCAACTGATTGTATTTTAAACTGAGGATAATCATTTGTAAATAAACCAAGTAAATAATTAAACACTGGAAATTTGCTAATAATATATTGCAATAATAATAGTTTAGAACTATACGTCTTTGCTCTAGGCATAGTTACAGGTAATGGTTCAGACCAACCACTTTCTATTCCATCTGATAGGTCTCCATCACCATTTGGATCATCCTTGGCTTGTACAGATACATTATATTCTCCTTGTTCATTCCATTTATGTGTGGCAGTTGCAATTTCCCCAGGTCCAAAAGGGCCGATCCAATTGCTTATCTCACCGTCTCCCCAATCAAACTGATAATATAAATCATCTTGATCTAAATCTATCGCGATAGTAGTATAAGTATGCTCTTTACGATAATTCCCATCAGTTGAACCAGAAGGTGGAGAAGGTGTAAATGGTGGAGCATTATTAAGACCATTATAATATAGGTCATAATCACTTGGAGTAACAGAGTTAATAGCAAACATTATATTATCAAAATCTGGAACACCAATATGTCTTGTTTCAACCATATGTTCAATTCCATTACCTATAATAAAAATATTTGCTAAAGTACCTCCAGATATTTCAATATCTTGACCTGGAAAAAGATCAGATTCTGAATAAACTTCATTTAAATTAAAGAAATCATTATTTACAATTTCCTCCCATAATTGATTTAGCTCATTCTGATTTAAATCAAATTGATCAATTTCAGTAAAATATCCAGTATCTCTATCATCAGCATATTCTATAGAATATGTTCCATGACCTTCACTGTCTATTTGAATTCTGTAAAAATCTTCCCAAGGAGCATAACCTCCACAATATGCATCTAATTCAAAATCATCTGGTGCATCAAGATTAATAATAAAATCTTCTATTCCATTTTTTTCTTGGTTATCTGTAGATCCCAAAACAATAGTACTTGTAAAAAATAGCATACAAATAAAAAAAACTGATATTTTTGTTTTCATATATTTTCCTCCGCCCTATAATATATAAGATAGAACATAAAATTATTACTTAAGTCTTTGCATCCTAATTTCCAATAGTTTAAATTTTTTTTGCATATAAAGAGATTTTAATTAACAAATTAAATAACTTTTTAAGTTAGTGGATGTTTATTAATAAATCGTTAGTTTATGGTAACAGATGAAGAATTAAGGAAAAAAGCTAAAAAAATTGCAAAGAAAAAATCTGATTTTTACATTCATCTTGTTATATACATCGCTGTAAATACTTTTCTCTTTGTACAATGGTGGATAATTGCTGGTCCAGATGGTTTTCCATGGTTTATATTTCCATTATTTGGATGGGGTATTGGTTTAGCTGCTCATGCTATTAATACTTTTAGAGGTAACGATTATTTAGAAAAACAAGTTGAAAAAGAATATCAAAAACTTAAAAATAAAAAATAAAAATTTCTTATTATAAATAAAATAATTTATATACAAAAAACTTAAATATCTGATGTTGCGTTGTATTGTTTTATAGGCTCGATATTATGATGCGAACTAAAGTTGTAAATGATTCAACAGATCTTGTACCTCTCCTCAGGGCATTTGATAACAAAGTAAAAAAAGAGGTCTTTGGTGAACTTCTACAAGATTGGAAACCTATGAGTGATATAATTGATAAATTTGGTGATGAGGGAGCTGAAGCTCTTGAATATTTTGATAAAATGAAACTTGTTGAGACAAAATGGACTACACCTGATGAAGGTATTGATGGACGTCCACAGAAAAAATATAGGTCTTATTACTCTGCTTTTAATATTAATATATCTTGTCCTGTTAATGAAATAAGTGAGATTTTTACAGTTGCCTCTCTTAACAGAAAAGATTTCAATAAATTGGAAGAAGATATTTACACATATATTGGCGAAGATGGAAAATTTGGAAACATGGTTGCAGAAAACTTTAATCTTTCAAATCTTGCATTAAAAGGTCTTGTTAAACGCTCAAATAAATTTTGTTATAAAGGTTTAAAGCTAAGTCGAAAAGATGAATAGAATTTTTCTCTTTTTTCAAATATTAATTTAAATAATTTCTATATTTCTCTTTTTGCATTAAATATGTGGTATATAATAATACTTCAATCACTATGGTTAATACTACCCGCATATATTGCAAATGGAAGTGCTGTACTCGTTGGAGGAGGAACACCAATTGATTTTGGAAAAAAATACAAAGATGGTAAAAGGATTTTAGGAGATGGTAAAACATGGAGAGGGCTTTTTACAGGTACTCTTATTGGAATGATTGGAGGTTTCGGTCTTTCTATTGCAGCAAAATTAATTACTCCAACAGAATATAATTATATCAATTTTGAAAACCTTGCTTTTTTAGGTTTTCCTTTGATGATTCCAATAATTTTTTCAATATGTTTTGGAGCTTTAATAGGAGATATAGTTGAGAGTTTTTTTAAAAGACGAGTTGGAATAAAAAGAGGTGAAAACTGGATTCCATTTGATCAACTTGATTTTATTCTTGGAACCCTTTTCTTTAGCTTTGTTATAGCGTTATTGATACAGTTAGCTGGTTCAACAGATAAGAACTGGTTTTTTGAAACTTTTACAGTTTACCATGTTTTGTTTCTTTTATTTTTCACACCTTTTATTCATACTATAACAAACTATGCTCATAGTAAATCTAAAAAGAATAAAACTTACAGATAAAGATTTTATAGTCTTGTTAATTTATAGATGTTTGGATATTAGAGGATCAGATAATGTCGGGAGAAAACAACATTTCAATGAATGATGAACTAAGAAGATGGATAATTGAAAAAAGTAAAAATAGTAAATCTATTGAATTTAAAGAAGAAGATAAATCTAATAAACCATCAGGTAAATGTGAGATTTGCGGAGAAAGAAATGCTACATCTGTTTGTCTAAAATGTGGAAAATCTGTTTGTAACTCTTGTTATTTTAAAATAATTAATGTTTGTAAAAAATGTGTAACATCTGATATTGCAGCTAAGTGGGATGGTTCACGTCCTGACTGGGAAAAAGAATTGGGAGTTGAATGGGTCGGATAAATAAATAAAAAAATGAAATGTCTTGTTTTATGTTGTATATCTGTAAGGTCTACAGAATTGTTCCTGAACAATATTTCCGCCGCAATATGGGCATTCTTTCAGACGGGTTATGAATATTGCTCTACATCTTTCACATTTGAAATTATTCATATATTCTCACTATGTATTAATTTGATTTATAATTATTTAAACATGCCGATAAATTTATCGATTATTGACGATAATAATTATCCAGTTTTTGTTCCTGAAATAAGTACATTATGATTTTTAATTTTTATCCATTTACCTTCATCAATACCGATTTGATTACCGCATTTGCATTTAACAACTCTACCATCAATAATACTAAAATCCTCAATAATCCTATCTTTCCAGCAGTGCCAAACTCTACCTTTTCCAATCTTTACATATTTGAAAATTTTTTGTTTACATTTAGCACATTTAATAGTTAGCACAAGATAAAGAAAAGCAATTAAGTTGTATAATATTTTGTAAAAAAATAATTTATTTATTTTTTCCTTTTTTTTCTCTTTTAATTCTTTTTCCTTCAACATATAAAGCCATCATAGAACGAGCAGTACGCCAAGAGCTTGGATAGATCGGAACTCCAGATGCCTTTAGATCTAATACTAAATCTTCGTATTCACGACCTCCTACCCATGTTGCAATTATTGGTTTTTTATATTCTTCATGTAATTTTCTTTCACGAATCATTTTGAGAATAGCACCAATGAACTCTTCAGGACGGGCGTATCCACCATGAACAGATGCAACAATTACTCCATCGATATTTGAATCTTCGAGAAGAGCACTTGTTGCTATTTCATATCTGAAGAATCCTGCATCTGCGCTTAGATCAACTGGATTATTTGGGTTAATTAAATCAGGAAGAACTTTATCGATTTTCTTATATGTTTTTGATGTTAGTTTTGGAATTACAAGACCATTTGCTTCACATGCATCAGTAAGAAGTATTCCAAGTCCTCCGCCGTTTGTTACTATACCAATTCTATTTCCCATTAAAGGAGGTTGACCAACAAGGGCTTTTGCCATATCAAAAAGCTCAACTATATCCCGGCATCTTATACCACCTGCTTGCTTTATTGCCGAACTATAGATTTTATCACTACCAGCCATACTGCCAGTATGTGATGCAGTAGCACGAGCTCCGGCTTTGCTGAGACCTGATTTTACAATAAGAACTGGTTTATCACAAGCTTTTATCGAATTTATAAAAGCTCGTCCGTCTTTCACAGCTTCAATATAAAGTCCAATTACTTTTGTGTCAGTATCCTGAGCAAAGTAATCAATAAGATCATCATCATCAAGATCTATTTTATTACCA
>CAZVNH010000117.1:0-7864 GCA_964628575.1 uncultured Thermoplasmatales archaeon
GGTGAGATCCTATTAAATAATATGAAAAAACTTCATATTGATCCCTATATTATTAAAAAAATTGTAATCTCACATAATCATAGTGATCATATGGGAGGATTAAAATCATTAGCTTCTAATGTGAATGATGTTGATCTATATCAACTAGGGTATAAAAACTTAAATAAAAGAATAAGACCAGCTAATGCTGAGAATACCAAGGAAATCAGTAAAAATATATGGACTACAGGACGAATTAAAGGTTTAGTTGATGAACAGTCTTTGGTTTTAAGGGGAAAAATTGGATGGTTTGTTCTTACGGGTTGCTCTCATCCAAGTATTAAAAAAATATTACAAAGAGCTAAACAAATTACTTATAGTAATATCATTGGTATAGTTGGTGGATTTCATGGTTTTAACAATTTTTCTGTAATTGAAAATATGGATTATATATGCCCTTGTCACTGTACTGCTCATAAACAGGATTTAAAAAGAATCTTTCCAAAAGTTACATCTGATTGTGGAGTAGGAAAAATCATTGATTTAGATGAGGAAATATGAAACATACTCCTTGTGAATATATTGTCTGGAATGGATTGCCCATTATAAGAAAAGGAATAGCTGTAAGTATGATAGATGACTATGGCCTAAGTCAATCAGAAACCGCTGAAAAACTTGGAATTTCTCCTGCTGCTGTGTCTCAATATTTATCTGGAAAGCGAGGAAATATAAATATTACTAACAAGGAATTATGTAAGGAATTTAATAAATCAGCAGAAAGAATCATCCAACAAGGTGATAAAATTATAATATCAGAAACCTGTAGATTATGTAAAATTTTTATTTCTAAAAAATTGTTTCCTTTAGAAAAAAAAGGAGAAACTTGTAAAATATTGTAAAAAATGTGGTAAAATTTATTTCCAAATCAATACACTATATGTTTTGATTTAAAAACCAAATTTTTATTTTCTTTAATTTGTTAGAATCCGATTTCTTCATAGGTTGGTTCAGAATCCATCGTATAGAAATCAAAACCAAAACCAGATATGATCCTTTGAATATTTTCAATCTGTCTGTTAGATAAGGATTTTTTCCATTTAAAAAGTTGTTTATCAACCTTTGTAACCTGTTTTAAATCTTCTGTTGGTGTAAGCTTACTAGGTGTTTTTAAACTTTGAAAGGTTGTCGATGGAATATTTTTTATTTTAATCTCGTTAAAAATACGTGTTATCTCATTTTTGCCATCTTTTACTAATCTTTCATATATAACAACTTTCCAAGGATATGGTTTTGAAATAGATAAAGGTACATAGTTATCAATACACCAAACCACTGCAAGTATCTCTTCAAGGCTCTTGATATTTTTAATTTTATTTAAAAAATTATGATCCAATCCATTGATTTTTGATGCTTCCTCTAATACATATTTAAGATCTGGGAAGATATTCTTATATGGGGGTAAAGCATCATGATATCCGCAAAAACCAGTTTTAATCTGAGAAGAAATTACAGCACAAGGATGTCGAATAACGTAATATATATTTGCTAAATCAAAGCGTTTAACCAACCATGGTAATAATCTAGTAACTCTTATAGATTTTACTATTAGTTTTTTTGCAAAAAACAAATTTATTAGATACCTGGGTTTAGTTTGATATATATGTTGAAAGCCAACTAAATTACCATTAAAAATGTCTGTTAAATAATTCTCTACTTCCAACCAATCTCTATCATCCGGAATATATAATCTGTTTTGAAATCCCCATCTTTGCGGATTTGAGCACCATATCGGATTAAATGGTTCAAATGTATAAGTATACCCTGGGATATTTCCTAATATTTCCATAAGCCAAGAAGTTCCTGACCTAGGTGATCCAACAATAAGAATAGTATCATTAATATTGAATTTTCTATTTTTAATTACGATGTTATCTAGTAATTGTGGAATTTTTATATCGTATAATAAATTCAAAAGTTTCATCTTAAGAATTAGTTTATTGAAATGTTCTATAAAAATTTATCTTTCTTATAAAACAATAAAATAAAAGTGCAGGGGACGAGATTTGAACTCGCGGACCTCTACAGGACAAGGCCCTCAACCTTGCGCCGTTGACCAGGCTTGGCTACCCCTGCATGCAAAATAGAGAGTCTCAAAATAAGAAAATATGTATATATCTTTTCTGGTAAAAATATTCAGATTTTATTTAAATCAATTCCACAAATATCACTCAATTCTTTATGTAGAATAACTAATCGCCTTGCATATTCATTATTTCCATCATATAAAACTCTTTCAACTTCTAATTCAATAGGTTGTCTTTTTGAGTTATCAATTAAATTATCTGCATGACATACAATTTTTTCTTCAAGAGTTTTAGGTATAAAATCTTTTTTTGGCAATCCAAGTTTTTTTGCTTCCTCTAATGGAATACCTGCTCCAATATGTCTCTCAATAATTAAAACAAGTTCTTCAGGTAATCCAAGTTTTTTTGCAATTTTACTTCCTTCAACAATATGTTTTAATCCGTGAGTTTTAGACCGTCCAATATCATGAAGTAAGGCTCCTGCTTCAACAAGTTCAATATTTGCATTTGCTTTTTTTGCAATTTTTACTGCAATATTTCGCACTGCTAAACAGTGACTTATAACTTCTTTAGAGCATCCATTTGTTTTTAATAATTCAATACATTCATCATAAGATGGAATACGATCCATATTAAAACCTAATCTTTTTTTGATAATACCTTTTTTCCAGAATTACAGGGTAGAATTTCTATTTTTCCATTAAATTTTATATCAGGCCATTTACCTTTGGTAATCCTATCAAGAAAAATCGCTAAAGCAGAAACTTCTGAATGAGGCTGATTTCCAATAGAGATATTGAAATCTGCAATATCATATATATACCTAGGAACTTTCTCAGCTCCAACAATTATTAATATATTTTTTTTAACATCTATTTTTTTTATCGATTTTTCAAGTTTATCTCCATACATTGTAAGATGAATAATAATTCCTTTCCAATTTGCTAATGTCTTTTTAACATTTATACCAGTAGTTACCCTAAAATTTCCACCAAATCGTTTATTGACAGACTCTATATTTTTCTCTATTTTTTTATCTTTAGTATCAATTAATAAAGTATCTGCTCCAAAAGCTCGTGCAACAAGAGATACATGAGTTGTTATTCGTTTATCACGATTTATTCGATGACCTATTCTTAAAATAGTTATCATAAATTTCCTATAAAAAATTAAATATTATTTTTTCTTAGATCTTGGTTTGAATCCATCACTAAATGTTCCATCTGTTTTTTGTACCATGACTGTTGCATCTTTTTTTATTGCAATCTTTCTTGCCTCTTTTATCGCACTTTTCTTAAGTCTATGATGGCTATATATTTTACCATGTGATCTTACAGCCCAATCTCCTTTTTTTTGACCAGGTTGAGGTTTACTGACAACATAAATGACATTTGAAGGTTTTCTATGTTTAGAAGCTTTAAGAATTCCTTTTTCAATTATTCTATCAACTTTTTTATCAAGATCTTCAACATATTTTTTTGATTTTATTTTCTCAATATTATCTACATTTTTTTCAATAGATTTTACATCTCTCCATATCCGTTGATCTTTAGAAGTATCGATTCTATCTTTTCTAATTATTTCAGATCTTGTTGAATCCGTATATAGAACTTCTTTGTATTCTGCAAGTGGTTGATTTTCTGATTCTTCTTCAGTTGTATTATCTTCTACCCCTTGATGTGTGTCTGGTTTTTCAGGAATCGTTTCTTTTTTTTCTTTAGGCTTTCCTAAAAGTTTCCATTTAGCCATGAGATATTATTCTCCTATATCTTATAAAGTTAACAAATATATGATTGATAAATCTTTTCATATTAGATATTTTATTTGATTTAGAAAAAATTATAATAAAAATTCAGTATTCAAAAATTATTGATGGGCTTATGGTCTAGTGGTTATGACGTCGCCTTCACACGGCGGAGGTCGCCGGTTCAAATCCGGCTAAGCCCATTAACAATAATTGGTATAATAATTTCTAAATAAAAACCATAACATTAATTATTATGAGTAATCGGATTAATACCTTCTTCCATCAATTTTTTATATGGCTCGATTTTTCTTTCTGAATATCTAATTATTCTTTTAACAACAAATCTCTTAACACTACTTAATCCTGCTGCTTTCAAGGAGATATCTGCAAGCTCATAAAGCCATGTGAAATTATGATTAATACAACATGCAAGTAATTCCCAGTGCTCTGATATCATATCTTTTGTTTGAAAAAATTTTTTATTTCTAAGAGTACCAATTGGAACAAAAAACAATGGTACAATAAGTGATTTATATTCCTTAATATTTTCCATTAAATCTATTGTCTTTCTTATATCATCTGATTTTTCACCAGGTAAACCCATAATCAATGTATCACATGGGATCCAGTTATTTTCTGCTTGTAATTTATGTGATTCTCTTACCATCTCAGGCCATTGTTCTGGTTTAAATGGTTTTACTTTTCCCTTCATATACTTTTCAATTAATCTTACAGATCCTGTTTCAATACCTGCCTGCCCACTCATAAATGGATAATTCTTTGATCCAATATTTAATATCTCAGATATTTCTTCTACTATATTTGGGCTAGCCATGACTGAGGAATGTGAATAATGACTTATTCCTACTTCATCTGTTAGTTTTTTTCCTTCTGTAAAAAGTTTTATAACAGCTTCTTCATTTGGAATAAAACCTTTTGTATTATATCTTAAAACATCTTCAGCATGAAATATTATACCCTTCCCTGCATCAACATTTACCTTTGCTTCTTCAAGTATTCTATCGATAGGTTGAGATCTATATTTAAGCATAGTAGGATTACAAAATCTACAACCTCGACCGCATCCACGAGCTATCTCTATTAAACCATTAAGTGTTGGTTTTTTTATAAGAGGGATTTGATCCAATGGTACTACTTCACCTTCAACAAACAGTGGAAGTTTTTCTCCATTTAATGCCTTTTTAATTATTTCCACAGCAGTTATTTCACCTTCTCCAATTACTACAGTATCAATACCCAACTTAGCCATTATCCTTTCATCTGTAAGCTGCCATGCACCAGAACCACCAACTATTACCCTTAAATTATTTTTTCTAATTGTAGGATTTTTAATAAGTTTATTAAAAAAGAAGCTAGTAAATGTTTCTTTACCTGAAAGACTACTAAAAGTAGATGATGCAGGACCTAAACCTAATGGATCATGAGTGGTTATACATAAAACCTTTGTATCTTTATCAGCAATTTCTTTTAAACTATCTGGACTAACTAATGCAACATCACTCTCTTTAAAACCATTGTTTATTAAAGCTGCCTCTATCTTTCTTTGACCACAATGACCATATTTTAATATACCATCCTTATTTTCAGCGGGCGGACAAAATATCTTAGCATACAACCAACTTGGTATAATCTTCGGACCACAAGCTGCAAATCCAATGAAAATATGTCTATTATACTCAGAATTTAATGTCCTATCCATTGTTAATAGGATTTTTGGCATGAAATATTTCTCCTATCCTAAATAACCAAATCTTCAAACTCATTTATCTTTTTGAATAAGTTATTTTTTATTTCATTAACAATACTTTCAATAGGTTTTAGAGAATATCTATATGCTAACCTTTTATTTTCTAAAACTTCGATATTCTTTTTTAAAAATCCTTTTTCAACTAGAACAGATAATCTTTGCCGTAAATGTCTTTCAGAGCGTTTTATATGGTTTGTAATATCTGATACTAAGAGTTTTTTTCCTTCAACAAAAGTCTTTAGTATTTCTATATCTGTCTTTGATAAATTCAGAGTATTAGCTGCTTTTTTAATTAGTCTCGAATAATCTATAACCTCCATATTCTCCTAACTCAAAATAGAACAAGGAATATATATGATTTTTTTATTTCTTACATATGAAATATAATTCATGCTATAATGGTGATTAAATAATGAATAATCAATTATTACGAAATCTTGCAGATAAATCTATTTCAAAAGAGGAGCTATTAGAAAAAGTAAAATTAAATAGTGATCTAATTCCTACAATAATTAATGGTGTATCTTCTTCAAAAGCAATTATTAGATATGGATGCGCAAAAGTTTTAATGGACTTGAGCAAAAAACATCCTGAAAAACTCTATCAACATATGGATTTTTTTATTAAACTTTTAGATAGCAAATATAGAATTCTTACCTGGAATGCAATAATTACTATTGCTAATTTGACAAGGGTTGATTATGAGAAAAAATTTGATTCTAATTTTGATAAATATTTTAGTTTAATAAATAGTGATTATATGGTTACAGTTGCTAATATTGTTGGAAATTCTTATAAGATAGCTTTAGCAAAGCCATATTTAAGTGATAAAATTGCAAACGAGCTTTTAAAAATTGAAAATATTAAAACTACTCCCCATCTCACTGAGGAGTGTAAAAGAGTTATTGCTGAAAAAGCTATTACATCATTTGATATGTTTTTAAATCAAATTGATGATAAAGAAACAATTTTGTCTTTTACTAAAAAATATGTTAATAGTTCTAGAAAATCTTTAAGAAATAAAGCAGAAGATTTTATTGAAAAATGGGAGAAATAAGGTTATTCGATATTTACTCTATAACCTTCTCCTGGTTTTTTCTTTTCTTTGCGTTTAATTACAATGTCAAGAACACCATTTTTATAGGTAGCTTTTGTTGTATTAGGTTTTACATTGCAGGGTAGTTCTAGATGTTTATGATATTTTCTATTAGGTGTATCAACATTTATTTCAATACCATCTTTTGTGATATTTAAATCAATATCTTCTTTTTCTACACCTGGCATTTCTACTGTAACTGCAACATCATTATCACCCTCTATAATATCTGTTAAAGGTTCACGCTCTTCTGAGATTATTTTTTCTCCTTTTGGAGTGATTACAGGTTTGTTTCCAAAATCTTCAATTCTGGGTTTCCCATCTGGACCATAATGAATCTTAAATCCATGTACAAAAGGTTTTCCGGGTTGAGCTTGTGAAAACATTCTCATCATTTCCTCTGTCATTCGGCGAATATCATCCATTATTCTATCATCATTTAGGATATCTCTTATGAAATCATCATCAAATCCAAACATGTCAAAAGGATTTCTTCTTCTTTTTCTTTTAGAGAAATCATCATCTTCATCATAGTTATTCATTTAATTCTACCCCCAATTCGTTCTTATATTTTATATCATCTCATATTTAATATTTTTCATAAAAATCTTCAATTATTTAACTCATTATTGAGTTCATCTAATAGTTTTTTTGCTTTTCTGCTTATATTTCTTGGTGTTTTAACTCTAATTTCTACATATAAGTCTCCTTTTCCTCTTCCGTGTAATCCAACCATACCTGCTCCTTTAATTCTTAGTATCTCTCCGTTTTGTATTCCTTCAGGTATTTTTATTTTTTCCATATTTTCATCTAATTTTGTTATTTCTTTTTTAACACCAAGCGCTGCCTCTGGAAAACTAATATTTTTTATGGTATGTAAATCAAGACCTCTTCTATTAAAACGTGGATGTTTCTTGATGTGAATAACAATATATAAATCACCACTATCTGCTTTGCCAGCTTCTCCTTCACCGTGCAATCTTAATTGAGAACCATCATCTACTCCTTTTGGTATTTTAAGCTCTATATCTCTTGTCTTTTGTATAATTCCTTTTCCATTACATTCCTCACATTTTGATTCAATTATTGTACCTTGTCCATGACATCTGTTGCATGTTGTAATCTGAGTGAACATTCCAAAAGCTGTTCTTCTTGATAAACGCATCTGTCCTGTACCTTCACAATTAGAA
>CAZVNH010000118.1:0-7832 GCA_964628575.1 uncultured Thermoplasmatales archaeon
GCAGTATCCTCTATTGTTTCACCACGACCAAGCTGTATATCGTTTTTTCCAAGAAATATTGCATGACCTCCAAGTTTGGTCATACCTGTTTCAAAACTAACACGTGTTCGTGTGCTACTTTTTTCAAAAATCATACCAAGTGTTTTACCCTTTAAAATCTCAATACTTTCACCATTTTTAGATTTCCTCTTAAGTTTAATTCCAAGATCAATTATCTCTTCTAAGTCATCTTTAACATCAAGCATTGATATAATATCTCGTTTCATCGGAAACCTGGAAACAATCTTTTATTTTTTAATGTATCGTATACAAGACTAATTATTGTTGTATTTCACTAACAAAAGATTTACTATAATTTAAAACTAAAACCAATGACAATATAATAGATAGAAATCCTAGTAAAAAGAAAGGAGTCCAAATTCCAAAAACATCTGCGATATAGCCACCTAAAAACAAGAGCAATGTTCCTCCTCCTAATTGAAGTGTAAAAATTAAACCAAAGGTTTTACCCTCAGCTGTTTCATGAGTACCCTCAGAAATAAAAGAAGCTAAAGCAGGAAACGTAATAAAAAGAGAAAAACCAAGAAGCGCTAAAACAAAAATAATAACAAACAATTCAATAAATAAAGAAAGAAAAATACTTGATAGTCCAATAATAAAATAAGAAATAATTAAGGTGTTTTTTCTACCAAGAAATGATTTTATTCGACCATAATAAAAAGAAGATATGCAACCTACTCCAATCCAGATGGAAATCAAAATACCAATAAATGATAAAGGAATATTTGTTTTTTCATCAAGTAGTAATGGAAAATATGTAATTACTATGCCCCAACCTGCTCCACTTATCATAAAAGCTGGTATTAGTATCTTAATTCTTTTAAAAAGTAAAAATGCTTCATGAATAGATTCTCTAATAGATTGTTTTTTATTTTCCTTTTTTACAAGTAAAAGTTCTTCTTCAATATTCATTGTTTGAAATATACCTAATAAAACAATTACAGCAGCAGATACTGACCATAGATATAAGGGAAATTCCCAACCTTTAATCTCTGTAAGAAATAAAGTTGTTGATATCGCAATAAATACACCAATATCTGCAAATCCACTTTGAATACCCATTGCCCAATCAAGACGATCTTTTTTAAAAGTTCTTGAAATCCAACCGGTTCCTATTGGATGAAAAAAACTAGATGAGATTCTTAATAATACTATAAAAAATATTAAAGATAGAAAACCTCGACTTTTTGTAAGTAATAATAATGATATACTTATAAGTAGAATTCCAAATGAGAGCAATGTTCTAAAATTTTTTCCATCAGATGCTCTTCCTATCAATAGTTGAGCTATAATACTGATAAGTAGACCAGTTGCCGTAATTATTCCAATTTCTGTATAATTCAAATCAAAATTTGATTTAAAAATTGGAAAAAGAATTGATATAATTGATACTGATCCATCATTTAATGCATGATAAAGACTAACTGTTGATAATATCCTATTCTTTGAAAGCATATTTATTTAATCAGATTTGAATAATTATATATTTTATATTAATTTCTAATAATTATATTTTATGAGATAGTTTATAAAGAAAAATTCCATATTACTTTCTAAGCATGGGAATAGATATTGGAGGACTGTTTAAACAGGAGAAGATTTCTTTTAATGATTTACATGACAGAGTCATTGTAATAGATGCATATAATGTACTTCATCAATTTCTTGCTAGTATCAGACAACGTGATGGAACACCTTTAAAAAATTCACGAGGAGAAATTACCTCTCATCTGTCTGGTCTTTTTAGTCGAACTGCAAATATGGTTGAGGCAAAAATTAGACCTGTTTTTGCATATGATGGAGAGCCTCATCCTTTAAAAGCAAAAACTCTTGAAGAACGTGAGCAAAGAAAACAATTAGCAGAAAAAGAATATAAAGAAGCTCTAGAAGCAGGAGACCTTGAAAAAGCAAGATCAAAAGCTCAGCAGACATCAAGGCTAACTGAAGAGATGGTTCAGCAGACCAAGGATCTTCTTGATGGTCTTGGAATTCCCTATATCCAATCTCCTGGAGAAGGAGAATCCCAAGCAAGTTACATGGTAAAAAAAGGAGATGCGTTTGCAGTTGGTTCACAGGATTATGACTGTCTTTTAGTTGGCGCACCTGTTCTAATTAGAAACCTTACATCTCAGGGTAGAAGAAAACTACCTGGAAAAGAAGCATATACAAAGGTTTTCCCTAAACAGATTAAGCTTACATCAAATCTTAAATTATTAGGAATTACCCATAAACAACTTGTTGATATGGCAATTCTTATTGGAACTGATTTTAATGATGGAATCAAAGGTATTGGCCCTAAGAAAAGCTTGAATCTAATAAAGAAAAATGGTAATGTTGAAAATGCTCTGGCAACAATTGGTTCAGAAAATGCCCCTTCTTTTGATGAGATAAAAGAATTACGTAATATCTTTCTTAAACCAAAAGTTACAGATGATTATAGCTTAAGTTGGCCAGGAGCAGATCATGAAAAAGTAATAAAAATCCTTTGTGACAAACATCAATTCAAACAAGAACGTGTCGAGCAAATTCTTACAAAATTTACAAATGTTGAACAAATGATGAAACAAAAAACATTATTCTAAGACAGTTATGGTAAGCCTTTCAACTTCAGGAAAAGCATCTTTTACTTTCTTTGAAATTTTATTTTTAATATTATTAAATTCTTTGATTGTTAAATGATCTGGAACTTTTATTTCAATTTCTCCCTGATAAATAGGTCCTGAACGACGTAATCTTATAACATGAGCTTTTTCAACACCATCAACTTCTTCAGCGAATCTTTTAATCATGTAAGATCTATCGATACATTCATTATCACAAGCATCAATTAGCATGTAACTAGATTCTTTAATTGCAGCAAAACCTATTGTTACAATAATTCCTGCAATAATGAAACCAACAATTGCATCAGCAATAAAATATCCATAATAATCAAAAATCAATGCAACAACAGCAAGGCCACTAGCAGTTCCATCTTTAATTGTATTAAATGCTTCAAGTCTTACAGAACCCATTTTGGATTTTTTACCTTTTCTGTATTTATAAAATCCAAGCAATAGAGCAATAATTGCTGCGATAGATGCAACTATAGCACCAATTATTGGTAATTCAACTTCATGAGGATCAACTAGTTGATTATAAGATCTGAAAATGATATAACCTGCAAGAATCATCATAACTAATGCAGCAGCAATAGATGCAAGATTTTCCATTTTATAATATCCATAATGAAATTTATTATCAGCAGGTCTTCTAAAAATCTTAAGGCCTAGAAAAACAACACCTGATACAAAACCATCACCAATGCAGTCAATTCCATTTGCAGTAAGAGCAACACTTTTTGATATTGTTTCACCAAGAATAATTTGAATAACTCCAAGAAAAATTAATATAAAAGTAGTAATACCTGCAAGTCTATCCGCATTTTCAATAGTGTAGCTGTTTTTCCCCATATTTACTTACCAGAATAGTGATTCTTTATTAATCATTTATGAGGAAATTTAATGAATCTCCAGGTTTAAATTCTTCTGCATCTTTATTTTTAATAAAAATTCTTGCACCAGTTGACCCCTTTAAAGTTATATTGTTATCTACAATATGAAGCATTGCTCCTTCTCGAAGACCAACTACATATTCGCTGTTATAGAAATGGAATTCTTTAATTCTTGTTTCTCGAGTTTCTCCCATATGTTTACTGTTGGGATCTGGATCAAGATAATGAGGATTAATATTAAATGGAACTAGTTCTAATGCTTTAAAACTTGGTGGATACATTATTGGCATATCATTTGTAGTCATTATACTTTTACATGCAACATTCGAACCAGCACTTGTACCAACATATGGCATACCTTCAGATACTTTTTTCTGGATATTATCAATAATTCTAGCTTTGTATAAACCGTCTAATAAAACAAAAGAATTTCCACCACCAATAAACAATGCTTCAGCATTATCAACTGAATCTTTTGGATCACTATATTCATGGATGCCTGATAATTTTAAATTCATCTTATTAAAACGATCTTTAGCAATTTTTGTATATTCTTCATGAGTCATACCACTGGGTCTAGCATAAGGAATAAAAAGAACATTTTTACAATTTTCAAGTAATTTTTTAATTTCATTAGCGCAATGATCAAGGTATCCGCTACCATGAAGAGTCGAATTGCTAATTAGTAACAGATTTCTAGACATAAATATCAACAATAAATCAGATATTATAACTTTTTATATTTATCAAGTCCATGTAATAGAGCAAGGTTTTCACCATTGTCCCATTTTACCCAAATAAGATCTTGGTCTTCTTCAACTTTTGAAACTGTGCCTTTTGATCCTTTTTCAAGTTTTGTCATAGTATCATCCATATGAATCAGCTCAATTCTATCTCCTTTCTTAACATTAATAGTCATATAACCACCTTCATAGATTAAGTAATTATAAATCTTAATATTTTTAAGAAATAGTACTATATAAATCTATTTCATAATTTCTTAAATTGAGTTTCTAATAAACTGAATTTTGATTCAAGGTAATACTTCATACACTAAATTCTTTATTTTTTAAAATATTTGAGTTTATTTATTTGATAAGATTAATTGTAATTTTCTGAATATTCTAATATTTTTGAAAAATTAATTAATATTTATATCAATAGAAACATTTTTATGGATAATAAATCATTTGATTCTAGGAAGAATATATTTTGGGTGGAGGTAAAAAAATGAGAAGAAAAAACAAATTTAAATTAGAGGTAGGAAGTATAATAATTCTATTTTTAACCGCAATGTTACTGGCGCCAACGTTTTCTACAACAGCAATGAATGTTTCTATAAATCAAGAAAATTTGAATAAAAGTATTATTAATTTCGATCAAGTAAATGATGATAATATAGATCAAGATCTACCTGAAATTCTTGATACAGTATATCATCCGGAAGAGGATGTTTATCTTGCAGGAGATCAAAATGATGTAGGCTATAATGTTGATGCTGGTGATACAATAATAAGATCTTTTCCTTTATTTGTTGGTGAACCTGTAGATGAAACGGTTCCCGGTAGAGGTCGAACAGGTACATTAGATCCGGATGAGGGCGATGATGCTGATTGGTATAAATTTTATTTATGTAAGGGGCAAAAAATTGATGTTTCTATTGATATATTTGAAATAGAGATTTATGCTCAGACCGATCTTGAAATACCACAGGGACAAAGCTATACTGCTGTTGCAACTGAATATCATTTTATTGAAATAACAGGAGAAGTTTTTGGTGATTATATATTTAGTTTAACAATTACCGGTCAAAATGATGCAGATACTGGTAATGATGCAGGGGATGATATTAATTCGGCAACATCAATTATTCCTGGAAGCTATGAAGGTTTTATGGATTCAAATGATTGGGAAGACTGGTATAGTTTTGATGTTAATGCTAACGATGGTATATTTGTAAATATTGAATCATTTCTTGATGAATCTGCTGATTTTGATATTCATCTGTATAATCCATCTGGTGAACTTGTTCATTCAGAAGTATTTTATGGACCAGATGAGTTAGAATATACTGCTGATGTTCAAGGTAGCTGGAAGATAAAAATTGATATGTTTCCAGGTTGGGATACTACCAAATGGCCAGAGAATTATTTCTTATATGGAGCAGGACCATATAAGCTTGATTTAAGTATTGGTGATAATGCAGAACCACCTGTTGTTCCTAAATCACAACCTGATATAACTCCAGTTGCACAAACATTTATCGTTAATAATGATCCAGATAGTAATAAGGATGAATATAGTTATTTAGCAGCTGTTTCTGCAGCTAATTATATTGAAGATGGAAAACGATATGTATCTCCTATAGTTTATCAAGGTGTAGATACAACAACTAACTGGTTTGGTACAGTAGATGACACAACACAATATTTATTGGATGATTGGAATAGTTATTTATCAGACTATGATATTGAAGAATATGAATTAAATAATCTTGCAAGTGATCCAATAAAAGCAGCAGCTGATATTGCAACTAATCAATGGTCTTCATCTGATCTTGCTGTTATAGCTGTTGATGGAAGTGGTTTTGAAGATCAGGTATCTCAAGTTATTAATAAACAAGCTACTCTTAATTCTAAACCTGTAAAAACAACCTACAAACCTGAAGATTTAACAGATTTTGGCGGTCTTCCTTCAGCTCCTTTGATACTTGGTCCTAAGTGGGGTGCAATACATCTAATTGCAAAAGGTGAAGAATTTACTGGTGATACTGGAATAATTACTCCAAGATATGAAGCAGTTATGGATGACTGGTGGCCTTATGCCTATCCAACAGATTCTTACCCTGGACCAGATATGGATACTTTTTATCCAGTTATAAAATCTGGAATATGGTTTCCTTATGTTAGTGAAACAGATGGATTAGAAGAACTTGAAGTAATAAAATACAAAGGCGATAGATATAGAATTCCAATTAAAAACACCGATAGTACTATTAATGTTACAATAACTACAAATACACCTTCGAATTTGATTGTATATCTTATTGATCCAGAAGGTAATGTAAGAAGACCTACTATGCCGCATTGGAATGGTGGTGAAATAAATCCAATACATTACTGGAATGGTGGACATTGGGAAGATGATTTTGAAGAGTTTCGGATATGGAAGCTTGATCCTCATAAAGAATTTTCTGTAGAAGTTAATCATGCTATGAAAGGAACTTGGACAGCTATTGTAGTACCATATTTAGATAGTGAAGATTGGGATGTTGGTTTCAATAGTAAGTATCATATTACCGCAGATGTTAGAAAATACAATTCTGATAGGATTTCAGCAGGTTTATCTGCTGCAAATGCAGCAGTAATTGCATCTGCAAACCATGCTCCTTTACTTTATGTAAAAAAGGATTCAGTACCGCAGGAAACAACAGATGCCCTTAATCAGCTTGGAGTAAATAATATTATTTTTGTAAACATAAATGAAGTTGGAAGTACAGCTCCATCAGGTTCTGTTACTGAGCTTAAATCAATGCAGAAAGTAATTGATGAAATAAAATCAAATCCAAGATCTGAGAACTATATTACAATAACATCTTTTGCTACAGGAGAAGGTTATTTTGCACCTGCTGCAATGGCTGCTGCTTATCATTTATCTCCTGTTTTAAATATTGGAGAAGCTGCAATGGCATATAACATGTTAGATATGGCTAGAACGTGGTCAGAGTATAAAGGAGATTACTATCATGGATGTAGATCACTTGGTCATATTCCACAAATGGATGAACCGACAGAATTTACAAATCCTCCTTCATGGATAAAGTTGCTAATTTGTTATTTAAAAAATGAAGATCTTCCTCAACTAGGTCTTGATTTAAGGTTGTATTGGTACAGTGGAATTTATGATGGAATACATGATCTTATCGAGAAATACAATTTAGATAGAGAGGGAAAAGAAGCATACTTGTTTGTTTCACCAAGAGATACTGATATTCGTGATCTTACAACTAGAATTATGACAGGGAATAACTCTTATGCTGGTCAAATTATTTTTGAAACACCAGCTCTTTCATCTGCGCATATCAATAGAGATATTCTATATCCAGCATTGATATATGCAAATGAGGGCAGAGATGTTGTAAGTTCTTGCTTTATGAATTACCGAGATGGTCACACCTGGAATTGCAATGATGGAAACCAGTATAAAGACTATGTCACTCAAATACTTAAAGAAATGGGGTTTTCTCATGGTAGATTCTTTGAGGGACATAGTTTATGGG
>CAZVNH010000119.1:0-1158 GCA_964628575.1 uncultured Thermoplasmatales archaeon
TTTAAGATGTATATTTTATTTTTAAAAACAATGGTCGGACAAGTAATATCCTATTAAATTTTTCAATTGAGCTGTTTTCTAATAAACTAGATGATAATGTAAAATTTGTAAAACCTGTTTCAAATATCTTTGAAAAACCAATAATTAATACTGGTGACAATATTTTATTTGAAGGAATTGCAACAGATGATATTGTTTTATCATATGATACTATAAATATTGATATTGAAACCAATAATAATAGATGGACTTATTTATTTGATACTTCAGATTTAGAGCCTAATGATTATAATTTTACTGCAAAATGTGGAAACGTTGAGGATGAATTATCTATAACATTGATTGATGTAATACCACCAGATATAGAGATTCATTCACCAATCGATATGGAAATATTTGATAAAAGTATCCAAAATATTTTGATATCTGGTCAATGTAATGATAATTATTATATAGATCGAGTAGAAGTTTCAATTGATAATAGCCGTTGGAAAAAAGCAGATGGTACTCTTGATTGGGAGTTACCATGGGATATTAGCATGTACGATGTTGGTGAGCATAAAATTTCAGTTAGAGCAATTGATAAATCAAACCTTTATTCAGAAAAAAAAGTACATTTTATTATTAATAAAAGTGGATATACAGAAGGTCCAGATATAATCAGCTATTATCATACGCCAGAATCACCTTCTAATTTGAGTAACATTAAAATTTATGCAGATGTAAATAGTTCATCATTTTTTCAAATACAGAAGGTAGTAGCCAACTGGGATGATGGATCAAGTATCAATAGTAAAAACATGTGGGAATATGGAAACTATCCAGTTCAAGAGCGTCACGAGGAGGATCCTTTAAAACATTTATCAAATGAACCAATATATGGTATTGAATTAGGACAATTTCCAAAAGGAACTAGTATAAGTTACTGGATTGAAGTATTTGATAGTGCCAATAATAGTAAAAAATCAGACAAGCAATATATATTTATAGAATAGATTATATCTTTTAAATTATTAATTTGTTCCCATAACTTTAAATAAAAATATCTATTACTTTAAAATCGGGAGGAATGAAATTATGGAAGATATCAAAGAAGAAGTTGTTGACTATTTATCAAAAAGGAAATTTTTAACATTAGCAACATCTACACAAGATGGT
>CAZVNH010000119.1:1168-7828 GCA_964628575.1 uncultured Thermoplasmatales archaeon
CATTAATTCACCCTATTGCTTATGTAAATATTGGAGAAAATATCTATTTTTCAACTAATAAACAATCAAGGAAAGTAAAAAATATTGAAAAAAATCCAAATATTGCATTTTCAGTTTATGATGAAACTGAGCATCTTGATGAAATTAGATTAGTTCAAATGGAAGGTAAAGCATCGCAAATAACCAATGAAAAAGAAGGTGAAGAAATAATAGAATTACTTAAAAAAAAATTTCCATCTATAACACATTTTTCAATAGATACTGACGTTATAGTTATGAAAATAACTCCAACAATTGGCTATTTTAGTGATTATAATAAAAGATTTGGTCATCGTTATAAAGTAGATTTTAAAAATTAAATTAAAATTTTTTAATATATATCGCTTACTTGTTTCATATTTATTATTAGATAATAGATAATTATATTCTTATAAAAAAATATATATACATATAAATCGAATTAATATATATGAAATATAAAACAAAATTATTAATTGTTTTATTTTTACTATTATCTTCCATTCATAGTGTTCAAGCAGGTGTTTTTAGTGATATAAAAGATATAAATAAAGGTATACAAACTGCAAATGATAAACTAGAAACAATTGAAGATGGTATTGATGAGATGAATGAAAACACTCAGAATGTATCTGAAAAAGTAGTTCAACTTACTCAAAACGTCTCTGATCAAATAGCATTACTTGAAGATACAAATAAAGAAATACAAAAAATGAACACAAAGCTTGAAGAAACAAATCAAGAGATAGCAGATATGGGGGAAAATCTTGAAATTGTTTCTAATAAACTTACCGAAGCATCTGAAATATCAGATGATATTTTTAATTATATTGAAGAGTTAAAGAATATGTTTTGGATGGGAATGGGTGTAGTAGTTTTTGCAATTATTACTTTTATTTGTATTACAATTTTAATACTAAGAAAAAAGTAATATATTAACTAATGTGATTTAATTATTTGATTTGCACTATACAATCCAGTAATATAAGATTCCTCAAGTCCTGCTATATTATAATCACCAATAAGATACATATTTTTTCCTCTGTCGCATTCAATTAGATTATGGCCATTAATAGTTCCAGCAGGATTCCATTGCTTTTGAAATATGATATATGGGTCACTAAAATAACTCTTAAGAGATGGTATTTCATTTTTATAATAAAATAGATAGGTTCCATCTTCAAGATCTGCAACTGCTTGAACATTACTATTTGGTGAAAATAATTGATATTTTTTCTTCTCAATAATCTTTTTAGGTTTTCCTTTTACATGGACCATATTTGTTATAACTGGTTTGTTAAAATTTTTTACACCACCAAATTTGTAAGACCATGTAATCTCTGTTGCCAAAACAATATTTTTTGAAAAGAAATATTTATCTTCAGATTTAATTTTATATTGATTATCTTTATAAACAATATCTATAATATTTCCGATATTAATTTGTTCCTTAAATGGTTTTAACATCTTTTCCTTTTCAAAATAAAACGTGTATATCGGTGTAACAAGTGGAATTAAAAACTGTAAAAAACTGAATGCATTCATCTCTGATATTTTTGAAAAAGTAGTTGAATAAAGGGCTTTAGATAAATATATATCTGTACCACTTTGAATATTGTATTCCTTAACAAAATCTACTGCTTTTTGCATATATAATTTATACAAAAAAGCATCATTTTCAATTGCTTTTTTTTGTGAAATATTTTGTGAATTTATTCTTAATAAACGTAATTTTTTTCGGAATTTATAAAGAATTTTTTCTACCTTAAAAAATTGGAATAAATATCTTATTAGCTTTGTTTCGTAGAGAGTATAAGAACAATTACTTTCATGGAAGTAAAAATCTCTAAGTCTAATTCTTTTTTTTAAAGTAACATATTTTAAAACATTTTCATAATCAGAACAGACAAAAAATGCCCCATAGTTTGCAGTATTATCTTCAGACGTTAGAATCCTCCCACCAATGTCTTTACTAATTATTAAAAAATCCTTACTATGTTTGTTTAGTTCATTTGCACAAGCTAAGCCTGAGATGCCTGCACCAATGATTATTGTATCATAAATATTATTTGACATTTTTTATGATATTGAATTTATAGGTTTAGTTTTTAATCTTACGAAAAAATCATGATTCTTTATTAAATATTTCTCTTAATGGTATATAAAAAACTAAAACAGCGATAAACAACCAAATTAAAAAACCTGGATAGATTGGTGGTGAATCGAAAATTTGAATGTTTAAACCTGATATTATGATAAATGCAACAATGACACCAGTTAATGCCTCTCCTGCAATAAGTCCTGCATTAAATAAAAGACCTGTTCTAATTATCTTTTCTTTTGGTTTAACCTCAGTTTGTTTTATTGCAAGCTCCCATTCACTTGCTTGCTCTCCCTCATCAGATCCATAATATTTATTAATTTTTCTATTAGTAATATGACGAATTACTCCTCCAAAAAAAATCGGAGTTGCAAGAGTAAATGGTAAATATATTCCAATTGCAACAGGAAGAACAGGTATATCTATTAATATTAAAACAAAAGCAAGAACAATTCCTGCTAGAACAAACGGCCAAACCATTTCACCACCCAGAACACCTCGAACAACACCGCTCATAAGAAAAGCTTGAGGCGCAGGTAAATCTGGGCTACCTATTTCATATGCTTTATTAAGAGCAGATACAACAAGTGCAAGAACAGGAGCTGCTGCACAAATTCCAACAAGCTCAGCGATTTGTTGTTTATAAGGTGTTGCTCCTATCATTTGACCCGCAGTCATAGATTGTAAAACATCCCCTGAAATTGCTGCACAACATGCAATAACCGCAGCAATAAGTAGAGCAATACCATAAGCACCAACATCACCTGAGAGCCCGAAACCAAGTAGAATCAAAGATGTCAAAAGTAAGACTGAAACAGTAACTCCAGAGGTTGGATTATTTGAAGATCCAACAAGACCTGCCATGTATCCAGCGATTGCACTTGCAATAAATGCAAAAAGAATTGCAAATATAGCCATTACACCTGAAACAATGAAGTTATCAGATATCCAAACATAAACTAAAAAAACTGGAATTGTCAATGCTCCAATAGTTAAAAAAACAAATTTAAAGTTTAAATCCTGATCAGTACGTATTTTTGTTTTTTCATGTCCACCCTTAATACCAGCGATTGCTTCTTTAATTCCATCAGCAAGATTGTTACGAAGTTTAAAAATTGTCCATAATCCACCCACAACCATAGCTCCTACACCAATATATCTCACATAATTCTCCCAGACATAAAAAATCCCATCAATAGCCTCAAATCCATCAGGAATACCTATAGATAAAAGAATCAACGGTGTTATTATAACCCAACCAATAAGTCCTCCTACAAGAACAAATGATGCAATTCTAGGTCCAATAATCCATCCAACTCCTAAAAGAGCCGGTGAAATTGCAACTCCACCATAGAATACACCATCATTTTCTCCTCCACCAATATTATATTTACCAATATTGATAACTCCATGAACTTTTCCTTGAAATAGCTTTAAACCAACTTGTCCAAATTTTAATAGAGCTCCAAGAATTGCACCCATTAGAAGCCAAACTCCACTTACTCTTGAAGCATCTTTTTTTGTACTACTACCATCTCCAACAGTTGTAGTAAGAACAGCAGCAACAGCAACGCCCTCTGGAAAAGGAAGATCAGTTTTGATAATTAAAGCTCGCCGTAATGTAACCATCCATAATACACCTAGAATTCCTCCAAGAGCTGCAACAATAGTTGTTTCAAAATATTGAATTTCAGTCCATGCATCAAGAAGAACCATCGCAGGAATTGTAAATATTACACCAGCAGCAAGAGCAGTTCCTGCAGCAGCTCCCATCATACTAATATTAACTTCAAGAATTGTTCCCTTAAATGGACGCAATAATGCAAAAGCCATTACAGCTCCAGGGATAGCTGCCGAAACAGTCATACCAGCGTATAAACCAAAATATGCAGTAGCTGATCCAAGAATAACAGCTAACATTGCTCCAATAAGAACAGCTTTTGCTGTTACCTCAGGCATAGTAGTATTAGCAGGAATAAATGACTGAAAATTTTCCCGAGATGACATCGTATCAATATGATTTAATATAAACTTTTAAATATATAAAATAATCGTTATTATATTATTGTAAAAAAAGTTGTATTTTATTTATTTTTAATCATATTTGTAAATTATAAAAGTTAATTTTTTATTTATATAAAAAATCCAAAGAATATACTTTTAATTAGTCTTTAAATTTTATTAAAGGAATTCCCATCAAGATAAAGTAATGTATTATTTTCATTGAAATTATAACTATATGAAATTGTCATTGATGAAGGTCTTTCACTATCAGTTGGACGCTCTCCATTGAAAGGAGGTTGTTCTCCATCAAAGGGAAAATCTTTTTCGTCAAATGGAGGTTGTTCTCCATCATAAGGAGGTTGTTCACCATCAAACGGAGGGCTTTCGCCATTCTCGAATGAATTATTCATATCTTCTGGAAGTTCTCTCATATTTGAACGGTTTCTATTGAACTGCGGCTGTAAATATATATTATTTTCATCGGCTGTATATGTATATGTTATTGTTTGCGTTGTTTCATTTAATTGAGTATCATTATTAGATGGAATATTATTAATAGTCATCTCAACTGTATTTTTTGTAAATTTTAATCCTGTTGCATATGAGGTATAGTTTTCTTGCATTCCTCCAAACATAGATATTTCCATGTTTCCAGTCCAAGTTCCAATGAATTTATCAACATTTACTGTATTTTGTGTATCAATATCATTATTATCGTCTTGATTTTTGATATTTTCATTACATCCACATAGAAAAACTATTGATAATATAGATATGATTCCTATGCATATATTTTTTTTATTCACTTCTCATCGCCTCTACAATTTGTAATTTAGCTGCTTTTCTTGCAGGTATCAAACCAGATATTATTCCAATAAATGTAGAAAAGAATAATGCAAAAATAATAAGGTCAGGTGTTACAACAGCTACTGATGTATTTGCGCTCATCATCCTACCCATACCCATAAGATTCAATCCAGCATTTGATATTACACCTACTAGTATAAAACCTGCAAAAACTCCCAATACTCCACCCATAAATCCAATTACTGCTGATTCAGTTATAAACAGTTTTAGTATCTCAGAGTTTCGTGTACCAAGAGATTTAAAAATACCAATTAAACGTGTTCTTTCCATAACTGACATAAACATTGTATTGGAAATCCCAATTGCGCCAACTAGAAGAGATATCGCTGCAATTCCTATCAAAAAAAAGGATAACGTTTCCATGGTTTCTGTTAATGTTTCAAGCATACTAGTAGGTGAAGAGACTGTAAAATCTTTTGTATCTTCTGTTACATCACGTGAACTATAAAGGACACTTTCAATATTTTCAATAACATTTTCAACTTTATCAGTATTTGATACTTTAACTTCTATTGAGGAATATTCACCAATTTCTACATCATCAAGTATATTACTTAATGCAGTATAAGTCATAAAAATTGTACGATCATCTCCACCAAAGCCACCTGTTCCAGATTGTTTTAATATTCCAACGATTTCAAAGTATTTACCTTCAATTTTTATACGAGTGTTAACTGATAAAGGATCTTCAAACATTTCATTTGCAACACTATAACCTACAACAACATTAGTAAGATCATCATATTCAAGAAATCTACCAGATTCAAGCTCTGGATTGGATACTTCAACCCATGCATCAGGATCTATTCCTTCGACACTTACACTTACACTTTGTGATAAATATTTAACTTCAACTCTATTGTCAGATATAACACCACTTACTGCTACAATATCGTTTATAGTATACAATGCATATATATCATCATCTGTTAACGTTGGTGATTCTTCCTCTTCGCTATCCTGTTGCATTCCACCCCATGATCCCCCTGGAATCATCATAGGTCCCATTTCCTCACGCATTCTTCCAATACCACCTTCAGATCTCTGAGCTTGTGAGTAACCAGGGCTAATTGTCACAATATCAGCACCTAGTTCAGACATCTGAGATTCTACATTCTGAGACATACCTTCACTAATTGAAAGCATTGCAACAACTGCAGCTACACCTACAATAATACCTAAAATAGTTAACCAACTTCGTAAACCTCTATGTGTTAAACTATTAAGTGAAAGTCTGAAGATATCTGTTATTTTCATTTTCTCCTGCCTTTTTAAATAAATATTTTTTCTTTTTTACATAGTTTTTATTTTTAAATGGTATTTATTTTCTATCTAAAGATTCTGATTCAGTTGGATCAGATGCTATTCGATTTTTTCTTGATTTCCTATGTTTTAGATTCTTCAAAGATTCCTTCCTTTTCATAATTTGAAGAACAATAACTATTGCTATTATTCCAACAATACCATATATTATGTAGTTTGTTCCATTATCAGACTCAGTAGATTCATCTTGATTAAACATCATTCCTCGTCCACCAGTAAAACCTGAACTTGTGCTACCGGTAATTGATGAAGCAGTTGATGTTAGAGATATCTCTTTTTGAATGGTCTGTCTTACACCAAATAGGTCAGTATAGGATATATCAATTTTCAGATTACCGTTATCCGCG